>JBAYFW010000008.1:0-17562 GCA_041667005.1 Minisyncoccota bacterium
TAAGCAAAGCTTCGCGGACCTTGCTCGTGTCGATTGGTAAGCTCGGCCAAGCTTCGTCCTCCCCAGGATATTTCATTGTCAGCTTAAGGTTATCAATATCCATCTTCAATTCCTTAATAATCTCTTTTATCAAAGGTAAAAGGTTGGCCTGACTAATAGTTAAGATATTGCCACCGGCTTTGATGGCCGTAATAGCCAGAAAGTCGTCAACTATCTTGTTAAGCCGGTCAGTGGCTTCGCTCGCTCTGACTACGGCTTTTCTCAAACCTGGCTCCAGCTGACCGTTATCATTCGAAAGAATACTTTCCAATTGATACCGCAGTCCAGTCACCGGCGTCCGTAGGTTGTGCTGCGTGATCATAATGAATTGATCCTTCGTCTCATTGAGTTTCTCCAACTCCCGTCGGGCTTTCTTCTCCAAGTCGTAGGAGTGGCGGATCTCCGTCGTCTGCTCGGCTACTTTGAGGGAGAGGTTGGTGGTGAGGTCGGAGAGAAGTTCTCTTTGTTTGGATTCTCTAAGGATTATTTTTATCAAGTAAAAAGCTAAGACTATGAATACAATGAAAGTGGCGATACTGGTCCATGGATCGGAAGATATATCTATAAAAATATTTACAAACAAAATTATTGACATTGCGATTGCTAAGACCTCTGTCGCAAAAGCCTTAACATTCATTTGACGGTATCTTATAATTGAAAAAGCGATGATTGGGATCCATATTATTTCTGTTACTGGTCCTAGCCAGTTTAACTCAAAATAACCAAATCTCGGCAAGATTATACACATGAGACTTGGTGGCGTTGCCCCGACAATTATCGTCCAAAGCATATATTTTAGATTTGCCTTTGTATTATTATCTCTACACGCTTTGAACTTCTTGAACAATATAATTATTCCGGCGCTGAAAAAACCAAAGAATAAAACCTCGAAAATAAATGAATATGGTCCGAAATGCCACGCCCATGGATGTGGAGCATCAATTGGATATAAGTTAAAAATTATATTGTCCGTAAAAAGGAAGATATATCCCAGCACAATTTGGAGTGAGAATAATAAATAGGGTATTAATATATTTGGCCTTTTGTCTTCGGGATATGTTAGAAAGAAGTAAAAAAATGACGCGGCTATGGAACTGCCGAGATAGTAAGTTGCTCTAGACATTACTGTTGCAATGTTAAAGTCGCGAGTTGCTACAAATAGGCCAACTGAGCTGACCCATATTGTCACTAATAATATGCAATATGCGAATGCGCGCGACGATAGCTGTTTACTTCCTAAAAAAATTACCAAATCCAAGCTACCGATGAAGATTGCAGTCAGAAAAATTGCACCTGAGTAAATATTTATTACCATATTTTGGTTTAGACGATATGATTATACAGCTCAAAACTAAACATATCCACCCTCTGTTTCAATAAAATATGTTAAAATATAGCAATGCAAAAGCTATTTGATGCTGTTAAGTTTGCTAAAAAAAACGGCCTATATCCTAATCCGCCAGTCGTATCTTCTCCGCATGCACCGGAGTTGATTGTAAATGGAAAAAAAGTACTTATGTTTGCCACAAATAATTATCTTGATTTAATGACAGACAAAAGGGTAATACAGGCAGCAAAGGTGGGTTTAGAGAAGTGGGGAATAGGTAATGGAAGTGCGCGGCTTCTTACGGGAAATTTGGAAATACACAATGAGCTTGAATCCAAAATTGCAAAATTTAAACACCGACCGGCAGCTGTTTCATTTGTGTCAGGTTATATGGCCAATTCGGGAACTATTCCAGCATTGTCGAAAGTCCCGACCTTATCACTGGTAACACTTTTTAAATCTAAATTAGGTGGAAATGAGAAGGATACAATAATATTTAGCGACGAATATAATCATGCGAGTATTATTGCTGGAATTAAGCTGAGTGGTTCTCCAAAAGAGATTTATAAACATTTGGACATCGTTGATCTTGAAGAAAAGCTAAAAAAATATCCCAAATCACAAAGAAAGTTAATTGTTACTGATGGAGTTTTTAGTATGGATGGAGATTTAGCACCTCTACCGGAAATTCTTGAGCTATCAGAAAAATATAAGGCTATCAGTTACTTGGATGATGCCCATGGAACAGGAATTCTTGGTAAACATGGTCGTGGTGTTGAAGACTATTATAACGTTGAAGGAAAAGTCGATGTATTAATGGGGACATTTACGAAATGCTTCGGTGGAGTTGGAGGTTTTGTTGTTGGATCCGAGGACCTTATTGACTATATAAAGATTAGAGCTGATTCATTTATATTTACCGCACCGATTGCTCCGCCAATTGTTTGTGGGCTAATAAAATCGATTGAAATTGTAACTGAAGAGATATGGAGGAGAGAAAAAATATTAGCAAATGCTACATATATGAAAGAAGGGTTGAATAAAATAGGTATTAATTTCTGCAATTCTAAAACACAAATAATCCCAATTCTAATAGGTAATGAGCGGAAAGCTATGGATGCAAGTAATTTACTTTTGGAGCGAGGAATATTTATACCTGCTGCTCGCTGGCCGGCAGTACCTCAAGGAAAAGCACGCTTGAGGACGACGGTATCATCGGCGCACACAAGACAACAGATTGATTTTTTAATTAAAAATATAGCAGAAATCAAGTTGCTAGTTAAATTTTAACTTTAATATAACTATGGATGTAGTACCGAATACATTTTTACATAATAAATACCCTTCACGGGGTAATATTAAAGTTGATGAAAAAATGGTTAGAATTCCATCTTTTTACTATGGAAAAGGAATTACGGCAGTATTTCCTGTTTCATACAAAAAAATAGTTAAATTGGTTAATTCAAATTATATTAAACCTGCGCGTTTATCTTTCTCGAAAGCGTTAGTAAATATAACCATTTTTGATTTCTATGAAAGTCCAGTTGGCCCCTATACCGAGATGGTCATTACTGTTCCAGTTTATAACAACCCAAAAATTAATTTTCCGTTTCTACCGCTTTTTTTTAATAAATTTTCAAATAAATTTGGATTTCATGTTCTTGATATATTTCAGAATACAAAAATTGCCGTAAATCATGGTGATCTCCTGACAGGATATCCTCATAACAATCACCTTATAAATGTAAAGTTTTGCGATGAAAATGGAGCTGGCACATTCGTTACTGTTTTTGATGAGGCTGGCACTATACTATCGTTAAGTGCAGTAACGCACGGTGTCAGCAAAAAAACCCAAAATTCTTATATGACCTATTATGAAAAAGATGAAGAATTGTATAGGATTCAGATGGATGTTTACGCAATAGAACAAAAACTTTCAAAATGTAAAATAGTTTACAGTGATCATCCGCTTATGAAGTGGTTGTGCGATCTAATTGATTCCGATACCTCTATTCAGTCAAGTTTCTATTCAGACATTGTTGAAGTAAACCCAGTAACTCACGAAAAACTTTCATGAAAATATTTTTCGTTATAATTGGAGTGGCTCTATCTGCAATATTTTTATATCTAAATATGTTCTTTCCAGTTCCAGGACATTGGGTATTTACTGTGTTTATGGTATGTGCAACAATAGTAAAAATTGCTGAAAGTTTCTATTCTTCTAAGGAGAATGATGCGACTAAGTACCAGGGAGATTGGACGCTTTTGTTGACTTCACTGCTTTATTTTATCACAGGTGTATTTATAATCGGTGAATTTTATTTTCTAAATACTGTACATACTGCTCTCTCGGTATTTGCCGGAATACTAATTTATTTATTTGCAGTGATACTGCGATACTGGAGCATAAAAACTCTCGGAAACCAGTGGGCGATTCACATTGTTATGCGTTCTAAACTTAAAGCGACACATAAGCTTGTGTTATCCGGGCCGTACAAATATATTCGTCATCCAATATACCTCACATATATTTTAGATCTCATCGGTATTTCATTGATATTTGGTACATACTACTCAATGATATTAATCGTCGTGCTGAACATTCCATCATATGTATTACGTGCTATGTACGAAGAGAAAATATCTAGAATTAGATTTGCTAGTGAATACGATGAATATTTTTCGGTAACATCATTTATGTTACCAACTTTTTTCATTAATAAAAAATGAATATTGTAAAATTATATTTTGATATTGTTCCGCTGGTAGTATCAATGGCAGTAATGCTTATTGGAGCCATTGTTTATGTTGGAGACCGGAAAAATCCTGTTGGAACATACTGGTTTTTGGCATGCATTTTCGGCTCATTATGGAGTCTATTTTTCTTCTTTGTAATAAATTCCCCTACGAAAGAGATAAGCGGTGTGTTGCGGATATTCTTAGATAGTTCAGCTATTTTAGTTATGTTTTTTTGGCTCCGTTTTGTAATAAAATTTCTTGATATAAAAAATGATTTGATATATAAAATATCTTTAGCTTCAACTTTGGCGCTACTTGTACTTAATTTGGTACCAGGCTTTATAAGCGATATGATCCCAAAGTACATTTTTAACTATTATGTTGAAGCTGGTTGGGGATATTATGTCTTTACGCTATATTTTACTGGCATTTCTGTGTGTGGCCTGGTTTTGCTGTATCTTAGTGGAATAAAGACTAATGATGGTTCAAAATTGAAACAAATAAATAACATATTTAGAGGATCGCTCGTCGGTTTGATCGGTGGTGGAAGTTGTTTTTTACTTTCATTTAATATACCAGTTCCACCGTTCTTATTTATACTATTCGGCGGATTACCAATAATTATTGCAAGAGGTATTGTTAAGTATAAGCTGTTTAATATAAAGGCGGTAACCACCGAGTTATTTATTTTGGCGATTTGGATTTTTGCTATCGTAAGACTGGTTTTTTCTGCGACTCAGGAGGACCTTGTGATTAATGGAGTTGTACTTGTTGCAATAGTTGTTTTTGGAGTATTGATAATTAGAAGTATGTATAACGAAGTCAACCAACGCCTCCGCATCGAATCCCTCGCGACCGACCTCGAAAAATCCAACACCCGCCTTATAGAATTAGACAGACAGAAGTCGGAATTCGTTTCTTTTGCTTCACACCAACTACGGGGGCCGCTGACAGCTATGAAGGGCTATGCGTCATTATTGCTGGAGGGGGACATGGGGGAATTGACGAAGGAGGCGCGGCAGGGAGTTTCGAGGATTTACGATTCGACGAACACGCTGGTCTCGATCGTCAATGACTATCTGAATGCCAGCCGGATTGAGTTGGGGCAGATGAAATACGCTTTCGAGACGATCGACTTGCGGAATCTTATCGAGGATGTGGTAGCCGAGATGAAGCCGAATATTGACAAGACAGGGATTAAGTTCAGCTTCACGGCTGAGGACGGAGATATTGATTATCAGATGACGGCCGATAGGGATAAGTTGAAGCAGGTCATCGCCAATATTGTCGATAACTCTCTGAAATACACGCCCCAGGGTTCTATTACGACCAAGCTGGCCTTGGATAAGGCTCGACACCTTTTTGTTTTCTCGGTGACCGATACAGGGGTGGGGATAGCGCCGGAAACCTTGCCGCGCCTTTTCCAGAAGTTCTCGCGGGCTGAGAATGCCAACAAGTCCAATATTCGAGGGACAGGTTTAGGCCTTTATGTAGCCAAACAGATGGTCGAAGCCCATCATGGCACGATCAAGGCTACTTCACCTGGTGAAGGTAAGGGGGCGACGTTCACGGTCGAGCTGGAGCCGTTGGCGAAGGCGTAAAAGTAGACTATTTAAATAACTCTCGCACTGAGGCGGCAATGAGAATATCGGTCGTGTCAAATATAGGAATTTTTGAATTAATTTTTGCGAGCTGTAGATCAGTGCAGGCCAAAAGAATAGCTCCAGCGCCCTTTTTATGTAAAGAAGAGCATATCTCCTCCATTTGTTGTTCCGAACATTTACCTTTAGTTTTATTTATGAGTTCAAGAATTAGCTGGTTTATAGTTTTCTGTTCGGTCTCGGTAGGATAGAGAACATTGATTCCATTTTTCCCTAGTAAGCTGTCGTATAACCTGTCTTTAACCGTTGTTTCTGTCGCCAAGACTCCGACAGTTTTGACTTTATTTGAAATTAATTCAAGAACCGTCTCGTCAAGAATACTTAAAAAAGGAATTTTTACAGCTTCTCGAATTTCTTTAATGTACTTATGTAAAGTATTGCAGGGTAATATTCCGAAATCAGCCCCTGATTTTTCAAGTATCTTTGCTCCATCAATTAAAAAGGGAAGCATCTTATGAACATTGATACCCTTAGCTATGGCCTCATTTTCAATAATGAATGGAAACGGCAAATTATATATCACAATAGACGGGTACCTGTCAGATTGTCTTTTGTAGGTATCAATTATCGAATGATATATTTTCGAAGTCGTTTCAGGTCCGACGCCGCCAATAATACCGATTGTTTTTATTGTATTTTTTATCATAGTTATTGCGATACGGATTATATCCGTCTACGGACAAACCTGCAAATGAATGAATGTTTAGCTTGAATTGACCTTCACGGTTGATTTGGAACCTCTTTCTAAAGCATAAAAGGCGCCCGGTTGGTGGCGCCTTAGTGAGTCATCTATCATTGTTTAGTCTCCCTTCTCGAGTGCCTCGGTTACATGTGCTGACCATGAACCGGGGACAACTTTTTTTTGGACTGGTTGAAGAGCAATTTTTGGTGCTCCAGACCAAGTGGGAGCACTCTCAGCAGCTTCGTGAACTGCCGCGAAAAGATCGTGGTCCAACCTTGTGTCAGACATCTTGCCGCCTGATGATGCAATATTCTTCATAAGCATCTCTTTCTGGAGGGCGCCCTGTGAAGGACGCCCTCCGTGTTCATTTTCAGGAACTTACCTAGTCCCGGTCCCGATGATCAGATGAACCCCGGCGCATTGCCCCTCGATGACCTGGGGCAAAGTGCAACCCTCTCGGCCGCTCCCGAGGAAGGCTGTTGACGATCTTGTTCTGTGGCCGGGTCTCCAATCCGACCACATGATTGCTTCTAACGACAGGTCTTTGCATATGTGACAGGTACCTTTCTAGCCTCATTCTACACGTAACAAAAAAGCTGTCAAGTCAAGAGCTGGCGTTTGACAGCTTTCTTACTTAAATTTATTTAATTAAATCTTCAACAACAGCCTTAACTTCATTACCATCTCCTCTGCCGCCCAATTCTTTCATTACCAAGCCTGTCAAACGACCAGCCGCTTTGGGATCGAATTGACCCTGCTTCTTGAGACCATCAATAACTTTGGTGGCGGCAACTTTGATCTCATCTCGGGAAAGAGCTTTAGGCAGGTAGCTTTCGAGGATAGCCATTTCCTTCTTCTCTTTATCAGCCAAATCCGGCCTTTTTCCAATCTCGAACTGTTTGATGGAGTCTAGACGCTGTTTGACGCTGCGCTTGATGAGAGCCAGAGCTCGCTCGTCAGGTAAGAACTCGCCTTCGAGCTTGAGGCCCTTCTGAGTCAGGATCTCGTTCATAAAGAGAGCGTTCAAGCCGCGCAAGGTGTCCAAGCGAAGGCCGTCCTTGGCTCGCAGGGCTTCCTTGATCTGCTCTTTGATAGTTTGGTGGAGGTTCATGTAATTAGTCTATAACAGTATTTCTTGAAAGGGAAGGGTATTTCCCAGATGTCCGACATCTGGAAATCAAAACAATCAAAAATCCCCTCGGTAGGGGAGCTTTGATGTATCCGTCTTCAGCTTGGGGGATATAATCCCTTGTCCGATAAGGAGCTTGCGCTCACGGATACAGGGGCATTTTATCATCCAGACTTTTGGAAAGTCAATAACGATTTAAATAATGTGATATTATTGTCCTAATAGAAAATTATGCAAACCACTCTCATTATTCTCGTCATCTTAGTCCTGATTGCCATCATCATCCAGATGATTGCCCTCTTTTCTCGTCGTCATAAGCCGGAAGAGAAAGGCAAAGAAGATGGTCAGGGCTTGCAACTCATTCTTGAACAGGTCAACGAATTAGGGCGAATTGTTGACCGGCGGGTTAGCGACTTGTCACGGACGGTTGATCACAAAGTCGACGGTTTGACCAAGAGCGTAGACACCAAGATCCAAGAATCCTCCCGCAACATGCAGGATTCGATGAAAACTCAGCTTTCGGAATCCTCGAGATTGATCAAAGAAGTCACTCAAGGCTTGACCAAGCTTGATGAAACCAATCGCCAGGTTGTTTCTTTTGCCGATCAGTTGCAGAATCTCCAGGATATCTTGAAGAATCCCAAGCATCGCGGGATACTCGGCGAGTACTATCTGGAAACTTTGCTTAAAAATGTTTTAGCGCCTGGGCAGTACCAGATGCAATATCCTTTCGCTAACGGGGAGATTGTCGATGCGGTCGTTTTCGTCAAAGATAAGATCATTCCCGTTGACTCCAAGTTTTCTTTGGAGAATTACAATAAGCTGGCCGAGGAGAAGAATCCGGTTGAGAAGATTAAGTTGGAAAAGGATTTCGTGAACGACTTAAAGTTGCGTATCCAAGAAACGGCCAAGTATGTCCGGCCGACCGAGGGAACAATGGATTTCGCTTTTATGTTCATTCCTCATGAAGCTATTTATTATGATTTGCTGGTTAATAAGATTGGCGCCATTACTGAAGAAACCGATAATCTCATTCAGCGGGCCGCTAATCGTTATAAGGTTATAATCGTTTCTCCTACTTCTTTCTTAGCCTATTTGCAGACTGTTTTGCAGGGACTTAAGGCCCTACAGATCGAGGAAACGGCCAAGGATATTATTAAAAGGGTTTCCGATCTGGGTACGCATTTGAAGAAATACGAGGAATACCATGGCAAACTGGGTATTTCGCTTTCAACCGTGGTCAATCATTACAATACTTCTGGCCGGGAACTCAAGAAAGTGGATAAGGATGTTTTGCGGATTACGGGCGAAACGCCGGGGATTGAAGTGGCTATGATCGAGAAGCCGGAAATGATTGAAGAATAGTGTGTCATTCCCGCGAAGGCGGGAATCCAGGATTTAACCAGAGGGTACTTTTTATGACATTGACAGAGAAAATAATTACTGCCGGCTTCATTATATCGTGGATTGCCTTTATTATCAGTGTAACTGGGAAAAAGGAGTGATGACATACAGGCACTTTCCTACAGGAAAGCGTTGATTTGGAGGTACTACCTCCTTTGGTGCCATCTCTGGAGGTGGCGCCTCCACAAATCTAGAACGAACTTCTCTTTCTAAGTACCTCTTCCTCCGGGTACCAAACGTATCTTAATTGTCCTGCTAAGAAAAATGAGCCGGTAACTAAGATGCAGGTCTCATTTAATGTTTTTTCCGGTGTCTTTTTTGTCGATTTCTTAAGTTTTGCCTTAGCAGCAAGTTGTCGCGCCCTCTCCAAAGCTTTATAGCAATCCTCAATTACTTCAACTTTCGTTTCGTTCCTCTTGCTGGAATTTACGAGCGGTAAAAGAATTTTTGGATGAAGCGAACGGCGCTCATATTGATTGGTCGAGGTGAGGATGAAATAATCTGCTACTTTAGCCAGTGGAGCAATAATTGCCAGGTTGTCCTTCTTCGTATTGGAAATGGAAAGAATTACGATCAATTTGTTATATTTAATCTTGGCTAAATTCTGAATTGTGCTTCTGATCTTAGCCCGATTGTGGGCGCCATCGAGAATAATGAGAGGATCGGACGGAGACTTTTTACTCATAATTTCGAAGCGACAGGGAAGTTTGGCTTCTTTAATTCCGGTTTGAATCGCCTCCTCTTTGACATTCAAAGCGGAACAAATAGATCTGACCAAGGTTAAATTATTCTCCTCTGGGCTATCTTGCTGGGGAATAGCTTGAAAGGTTGCGCTATTTTCCATACAAATTTTCTTAAAAGTCTTTAGAAGAGGGGTGCGGGATTCTGAGGTAAAGAAGAGACTGCCGGGCTTAATAATACCGGCTTTGTCATATGAGATTTCTTTTAATGTTTTGCCTAAAATTTCAGTGTGATCGTAATCAATGTTGGTAATAGCCGTGACGGCCGGTTTCTCCATAAAATTGGTGGCGTCGAAGCGGCCGCCTAAGCCTACTTCAATGACAACCCAGGAACATTTTTGTTCTCTGAAATGGATAAGAGCAATAGTCAGAAGGATTTCGAAAGCCGAGGGGGGACCGAAGGTTTCCTTTTTCGCCATTTGAGCAATGAAAAGCTTGAGGTAATCTACAATTCGAACAAAATCTGGGGCGGAAATGTAACGGCCATCAACCTGAATCTGCTCGGCTGTCGTGGTGACATATGGTGAGGTGAAAAGGCCGGTCTTGGCACCCGAGGCGCTTAGAATGCTAGAGAGAAGTTTGCAGACCGAACCTTTACCGGCCGTGCCGGTAACATGAATGTAATTGAAAGCCTGGTCTGGCTCATTTAAAAGCTTAAGAAAGTGACGGGTTCTGTCCAAGAAAAAAGCTGGGTCACGTTTCTGTGGTCCGAAGTTTTTACGAAAGGAAATATTAGAGAAACTCTCCACAAAAGCTACAGCCTTCTCATATTCCGAGAAGTTCTTATTGTGAGTATCTTTGGACATAGCTTTGCCTTAAGGCCTCAAATTCTTTCCGACCGCTTTTATTTCTTGCCTTTAAGGCAGCAGTTCGAGACTTTGTCACCGGAGCCGCAGGGACATTTCTCGTCCTTCTTGCAGCACTGACCGGCGATCTTGCCTGACTTACATTCACAAGCTTTGTCCAAGCCTTTCATATCGATAACCATTTCCATCAGGCGATTGTAGCAAGGGGGTGCTGGTTGTCAACAGAAATCTTGTTGACAGGACTAAAGTGAGGTGTAGTATATATCGGTCTGACTCTTGTTTGGAGAAAGAGTTGGACATTGTAGAAACATGGTTAAGGAAAGTATTGAAAGCTATGAGTGCAAAAGAGACGGTCCGTCGACAAGGTTCTCAAATCCGTGTTGGTTCGCCTGTTCCTCCGTCATGGCAATTTGGGTATTGTGACCCGCAAAGTGCACATGAGCGGAGATCTACGGTGCGAGTTGCACAACCACCAATTCTTCGGAGACTTGTGCTGCCGCCGGAAGTTGGGGAAACTGTCGCACAGGAGCCGTCGTAGTTGGAGGCCTGTCCCTCCACAAGCTCCTCCGGGTTGGGGGAGCTTATTTTATTATCTGGCCTTGCGAAATTATTGAAAACCTGTATACTGTGGGACATTATGGAATTTGCAGTTATTCAAACCGGCGGCAAGCAATTTACAGTCTCAAAGGGCGATCTGATCACCATTGAGAAATTGCCGGGCGAACACGCCGAAGGCGATCCGGTCATATTTGACAAGGTCCTTTTGGTTGATGACGGCAAAGACACTTCTATTGGCACCCCTTTCATTCCCAAGGCCGTCGTCAAAGGCAAGATCGAGAAGATTGGCCGCTCGGCCAAGGTAGTCGTTGTTCACTACAAGCAGAAAAGCCGCTATTTCAAGAAAAACGGACATAGGCAGCCTTTCTTTAAGGTCAGAATAGAAAGCATAAAGTAGGGGAGGTAAGAGCTAGGAGCTAGGAGCTAAGAGATAGGAAGTTAGATTTATCTCTAACCTCTATTTCTCAACGCATTCCTAATCGTTTCTCCGTCTGCATATTCCAATTCAGCTCCCGTCGAAAGGCCTCTTCCTAAGATTGAGATTTTGATATGTTTGTCTTTAATAATTTGGCCCAAAGCTTCCCGAACAATTTCAGTCGTATGTTCGCCATCGGGGGTTGTGTTCAAGGAAAGAATTATTTCTTTCAAGGCAGAATTAGAATCGGCAAGACCCGAAACGTGCTCCAGCAGTTTCTTCAAACGAATTCTTTTTTCCGGCTCCTTATCAAGGACCGGCACACTGCCGCCCAAGATGAAATATAGCCCGCGATATGCGCCGCTTTTCTCAATAGTTTCGAAGTCGGAGTCGCGAGCGACGACCATGAGGGTTGCTTGATCGCGGGAGGGGTCGGAGCAGATAGAGCAGAGAGCAGAGCTAGGAGCTAAGAGGTAAGAGGTAAGAAGATAAAGGCGATGGCATTTGGAACACTCCAGAGACAGTTTTTTGACCTCTTCAATCAGTTTGGTGAATTCTTTAATGTCGCTATTTGGTCTGTTAAGGATGTAATAGACAAAACGCTTGGCTTGGCGGGGACCAATACCGGGGAAATGGGAGAAGATTTCGGCGAGTCTAGTGAGGGGGTCCATGGGGGGATTTAGAGCTAGGAGCTAAGAGGTAAGAGCTAAGATTTCACAAGTTGATTGGTCTTGGCAATAAAACCTTGAAGAATCTTATGAGTCAGATTAGTTTGGATTTCCAACTTTGAATAATCTGTATCTGAAATATAACCTATATCACGGGCAATTAAAAGTTGATTTTTGAGCTCGGTAAGAGAGCCTTGAGCAATGTAGTAGAAATGAGATCTTTCTTTGTAAGTATATCTTCCAAAACCTTCCGCGATATTAGAGGTAACTGAAACGGCAGCTCTTTGAATTTGAGCGGTGAGGCCAAATATTTCTAACTTCGGAAACTTCTTCGTAGTCCTGTAAATCAAAAGAACAAGCTTATGGCCTTCCTGCCAAACAACCAAATCAGTGAATTTCTGAATCTTAGTCGCCATTTTCATTTTTCTTCTTAGCTCCTAGCTCTGTGCTGCTTCCTCAAACCCCCCGAAGTCCGCCTTGTCCATACTCATGAAAGTTGTCTTCTTGCTATCGAAGAAGAGTTTGACCGTACCAGTCGGGCCGTTTCTATGCTTTTCAATAAGAATCTCGGCTTCTTCTTTGCGGCCGCCGGCGTCTTGGTCGGCTTCGCGGTGGATGAACATGACCACGTCAGCATCCTGCTCGATCGAACCGGAATCGCGGAGGTCGGAAAGGCGGGGTTTGCCGCCACGCTGTTCGACAGCACGGGAGAGCTGGGAGAGGGCCAGAACCGGCACTTCCAATTCGCGAGCTAGATTCTTTAAAGAGCGGGAAATTTCGGTTACTTGCTGGACCAAGTTGTCGTTGTATTTGGTATTAGTAGGCAGCATGAGCTGGAGGTAGTCAACGACGATCAAGCCCAGGCCTTTCTCATTCTTAAGCCTCCGAGCGACGGCCCGCATTTTCAAGATATTATTGCCGGGCTGGTCATCAATATAGATAGGAGCGTCGGAAAGGCGACCAATGGCTTCGCCGATAGACTTGAAGTCATTCTCAACCGAAAGGTTGTGGCCAGTCCGGATTTTCCAGGAATCAACTTGGGATTCGGCTGAAAGCATACGGTCAACTAGCTGTTGGGAGCTCATTTCCAGAGAGAAGATGGCCACGGGAACTTTGTAATTGACAGAAGCTTTGCGGGCAATGTCGAGAGCTAAGGAAGTTTTACCCATGGAAGGCCGGGCGGCTAAGATGATGAGGTCGGACTTTTGGAAGCCGGAAAGCTTGTTATCGAGCTCGGCGAAGCCGGTGGGGACGCCACGAAGTTCGTCTTTGGTCTTATGAAGGTGATCTAGGCGCTCCCAGGCCTCGTGGAGGGTGTCTTTGAGATGAACGAACTTATGGGAGCCGGTCTTATTGGTTACGACATAGAGAGCTTTCTCGGCTTTTTCTAGGATGTCGTTAATCTCGGCTTCTTCTTCGTAACCGAGGCCCATGATCTGTTCGGCCGCCCGGAGAAGTTCGCGAAGACTGTGTTTCTTCTCGACAATCTCAGCGTAATGGTTGGCGTTGGTCGAAGAAGGAACGATATTGATAAGTTCGGTGAGGAATGCCATGCCGCCGATCTGCTCGAGCTGGCTTTTTTCCTTGAGTCTAGCCGAAAGGGTTAGAAGGTCGATGGGTGAAGCTTTGATGTGAAGATCTTGAAGAGCCGACCAAATAATCTTGTGCTGGGTCGAATAGAAAGACTGCTCGCTGACCGTATCGATAATATCGTGCATAGCCTCACCGCGGATCATGATCGATCCGAGGAGGGCCTTTTCCGCTTCCAAACTGTGGGGCGGAATCTTGAGGTCTTTGGTCTTGAAGTAAGGGGAGGCGGTGTCCATGTTTTCTGTAATGGAAACAATTGTAACATGGGGGCAAAAATGAAGAGAAAAACTTTTTCAGGGGAGAAGTGGTGGATAAGTGGGAAAGAAAGTTGAAAGCGGTTCACTTCTCTTTTTTTATGGACCAGGTTCTTCTAGATTTATTTATTAAATATAACCTCGTGCTATAATTCTAGGAGTTCAGAACCTTGGTCGCTTCTTATTACAAGCCTATTCACACAAATCCATGTCTACAACCGCAAAAACCGGCATAATTTTGGTAATCGTCTTAGCTGTCATAGTTATAGGCGGTATCTGGTACGGTGCCTCTACGACGACTAAAGTCGCTGTTACCAATGACCAATCGCTTAATGCCAATCCTACTCAGAGTCCGACACCAGTTGCCCCTACTGTTCCGGTTTATCCTAATATGAGCGATTCCGGAGACGATTCCGATGCCGCCATCCAGAAGGACGCCAATGCCATCGATGATGAACTCAAAGGCCTTGGCGCGGACAGCACTTCAGTTGATACGGGTATTAGCAGTTTCAACCAATAATTACGAGCCAACGCTTCAAAACTATGAATAATAAAAAAATTACGATATTTATTGCACTGGCACTTTTGTTGGTTTCAACGACGGAGGTCAAACTTGCTCAGGCCCAAACGAATTCGAATGAAGGGCAAACCAAAGCAGAAATTAAAGCCAATGCCCAAAGCAAAGCCGCGGCCGATCGGATGACCAAAGCCCAAGCTCAGGCGAATAAGATGATCGATGAAAGGATAGCCAATCTGAGTAAGCTAAGCGCCCGGGTAAGTGAAATCAAGAATGTTTCGGATAAGGAAAAGGCTTACATTATCTCCAATATTCAAACTTTAATCACAAATCTCAGTAATCTGAAAGCCGAGATTGACTCTTCGACTTCTTCTACGACGATCAAAACTGACCTTGAAGGCATTACCAAGAATTATAGAGTCTACGCATTGGTTATGCCGCAGCTTAATATCTTGGCCGCTGGCGACCGGATCATTACGATTAGCGACATGATGACGACGGTTCTAACCAAGTTGGAGACTCGTCTGACGAATGCTTCCAGTACCGCCAGTGTAACCACAGCCATCGATACCTTGAATAGTCTTCTGCCCAAAATAGCTGATGCCAAAGTTCAGGCTAATAACGCTGTCAAAGCGGTGGCCGTCTTAGTTCCGGATAATGGAGACAAAGCGGTCATGGCCTCGAATACAGCTACTCTCAAAGCCGCCAGAGCCCAGATCAAAGCCGGAGAGAAAGATCTTCAGGATGTCCGGAAGGGTATTACAACTATTTTTCGATCTTTACCTAAAGCGGCTAAGGCTGATGTGAAGAGCGCTTCGACGACTCAGACTATTGGGCAGTAATGATCTGTATTATTTCTTAGAAAATATTTGCTTAAAAAAGTGATACCAATATTTACTCATCAGATTGAGCTTGCCTTCAGCTTTGAAACGGCGGGCCGAGGTTTTCATGATCACCTTAGGGCTAAAAATCACTCGTCCGTGAGCCGAAACGCGCTTGGCGGTGTCTGTGTCTTCGCCGTAGAAAAGGATCGAAGTGTTATAGCCGCCGGCTTTGCGGAGAATGTTCGCCCGAATGAAATTATTACCGCCGATCAGAGTGGCGCCTTTTTTGAATAAGGACGATTGGAAGGTTTTATTGAAAAGAGGATAGATGTATTTTTGAAAGCCCAACGATCCGTAACGGAAAAAAGGATCGGCGTCGTAGTAGTCATAAGGCCCGGAAACGGCAACTATCGAGGCGTTATGGAAATAGGGAAGGACTTGATTCAACCATTCGGGATCCGGCAAACAGTCGGCGTCAATGTTGGCTATAATCTCACCGGTCGCAGTTTGGCGGCCCTTTTCCCGAGCCCAGAGTAAACCTTTGCGGCTTTCATGGACCAGAGTAACAGGGAAATTTGAGGCAATGAGAGCGGTTTTGTCGGTACTGGCATTATTGACTACGATAACTTCAAAATCAGGATAATTGCTCTTCAAAACAGCTTCGAGTGTTGGTCCAAGGCTAGTTTCTTCATTATGAGCAGGAATGACGATTGAGACTTTCATGTGTTTAGGTTCTACAGATGTCCGACATCTGGGAATTGTTTTAACGGATATCTTTCCATTCTTTGACTCGAGAGCGGCCGGTTAAGCCGTAAGATGAGCGCTCAACAAACCAGATCCAGAGCAATTTGGGCCAGCCGATCGTATGAGCTCGGCGGCCGGCGTGGAGGATAACCAATTCAGGATCATACATCGTCCGTCCGATCTTAGCCAAACGCGAAAACATATCACCGTCTTCGCAAGTAACCAGGTTTGGATTGAAACCTTGGACTTTGTCAAAGGTGCTTCTTCTCATCATTTGGAATTTGCCGGAAGCTTCGCCGATATGGAAAACGTTATTTTTCAAATGATGAACCCAGTTGAAGAAGAAGTAAACCAGACGGTCGCTCCAGGTTTCCAGTTCCGGCCAGACACCGATTTTTCCTATTAAAGCTACGAGATTGGAGTCGGCTTCGAAGTTGGCCAGGGCTTTTCCAAAGAATTTATCAATATTGGGAAAGATGCAGCTGGAATCGGTAAAGACCAGGAATTCTCCTTCGGCTTCTTTGGCTCCGGCATTGCGATTGGCAGCGGCTGAAATATGCTTAGCTTCCGGAACTAAAACTAAGTCGCAATTTTTCTTGGCAATTTGGACCGTCCCATCGGTGCTTTTATCATCAGTCACGATTACCTCATGGGGCAATGTTAAGGTCTTCAAGTTTAGGAGTGTCCTCTCTATATACTTCTCTTCGTTATAAGTTGGGATAATGAAGGAAAGCATGATTTTAGAGCATTTTATCAGCCTGCTTTTTGAGATACTTATTGTATTGGATGAAAGCGACTAGGACAATGATGAAGCCAATTACCACCGAAATCTTTCCTAAGATGGAGTCGACTGTAACATAAAGATTACTGAAGAAATAGCCGACTCCGATCAAAAGTCCGCTCCAGATGAATTGACCGATCAGGTTGACTAACATATAAAACCAAAAGGGAATCCGGACCATGCCGGCTGTTACCAGAGTTACCAAAGCGAAACCGAAGCCGTTGGAAATTTTGGAAATGAAAAGGATTCGATGCTTGTAGTCGTGGAAGATCCGAGTGACCTTGGCAACGCCTTCTTCGGTAATATTGACATACTTGCCGAAGCGGCGAATGAAGCGGTGCCCGAAATGATAGCCGATATAGTACCAAGCGACGTCGCCGATAAGGTCGCCGAGCATGAGGGCGGCATAAAGAGGCCAGAAATGAAGATAGCCGAGCTTGACCAGGGCCCCGCCGATCATGGAAAGGATGGGTCCCTCGGCGCAAGCCGTAAGAACAATGATGCCGTAAACGAGGTACGGGTGGATAGAGACGAGCGAAATTAGCCATTCCTGCATCTTTATATTTTAATGCTATAAAAACCTTTAGTCCAGCAGTTACAATTGATGGGTAAGGTCGATTACCAGTTAATTCTAACACATATGGATCATTTACAATCGAAAAGTGAAATATATATCGGGATGGA
>JBAYFW010000009.1:0-16956 GCA_041667005.1 Minisyncoccota bacterium
AAATCGCCCCCAACCTCCGCAATTAGCCTTTTGACAAGCTCTTTAGACAACCCGGTGGCACTAAGATAAGAAAGCCGCGAGAGAGTCGTGGGAGATGATTAAACCTCTCGAGACTTTCTCGCGGCGAAGTAGACTGCAACTGTTCAGCGGCTTCTCGCCGCACCGCACAGGATATGACCTACCAAGGCAGCGAGCACCGCAACGATGACCGCAGGAACGACGATGTCTGTGCCCATCATCATCCCAGTGAAAACTCCTGCACCAAGCGCACCTCCTGGCAGTCGATCGGTTTTTTTCTCTCCGATGAAAAACGCAGTAACGAAATAGACTACAATGCCAGCAAGAAATCCTGCTAGAGCACACAGAGCCAACTGCTTAATCATATTGTGATTCCTTTTTTTGTGTTGTACTGGAAGTTATCCAGGTTTGGACATTCAACACAATATAAGCATACTATGTATGCTGTGTCAATTTGTGACCTTGAATCCTAGCTTGAATTGCAACAATACCCGAATACGTGGCACGGCGTTTTCCAGTTAAGGCATTTTCTTGGACGGTGATTGATTAGCCTCACCGCTTTGTCGAGATCTCTTTGCAAACGCTGGCCAAGCGGTGTCCCTTTAGGAAAGAATCTCCGGAGAAGTCCGTTCGAGTTTTCGCTCGTCCCTCTCTCCCAAGGATGATGAGCGTTAGCAAAGTAGACTTTAGCACCCGTGTCTCGTTCAACCATCTTCCAGAGCGCGAACTCGCTTCCTCGATCATATGTGATGGTGTGGAGCGGCAATCCCTTGAGTGATGCCACCGTTGCGGCATGCGTAACGTCCGCGCTTCCGTTCGGCATGATCTTGGCCACAATGAACCGACTTTTTCTCTCGACATGCACCAACAGACGAGCGCGATCCCTACCAATGACCGTGTCGCCCTCCCAATCGCCGACACGTTTTCGACTCTCGACGATTTTTGGCCTTGTTGCGATGTTCCGTACCAATTTCGTCCAGCCCTGCGCTTCACCTGGATTCTTTCCATACTTGTGCCTGATCTTGCCGCGCTGTGGCAGAAGCACTGCTAAATCTTTGCGAGAACGCTCGATCCAGGAATATATGGCATCATCTGAGACTGTGCCAGTCTCTTCCGAGATCTGCTCCGGAGACCTTCCAAGGTTGAGCAACTTTACGATGCGGAGTTCGAGCATTTTATCGCCCTCGACTTTTCGTCGTGCCAGCTTCGAGCTTCTCCTAAGATTTGAAGCGTGTCTGTTTGCTAACGCTACCCGATACTCACCCGGACTCCGTTTGAGTTCTCTTGAGACGGTGCTTCGATGTACTCCAAGTAATCGGGCGCATTCGGACTGGCTGTGCCTGGCACGCAAAAGCGCAGCGAGTGATGCCCGCTCGTCGCGGGAAAGATGATGATGGCTCATACAGAGAGCCTACTTCATTTGTTGCGTTTCAAGAGCGGATTCAAGGACCATCATTTACGGGATTGGAAATAACTTTGTGGAAATGTAGGGATGTCTCGGGAATTTTCAATTTAAATCGCCCCCAACCTCCGCAATTAGCCTTTTGACAAGCTCTTTAGACAACCCGGTGGCACTATCAAACCCGCCATCTATATGATCAATGTAATCTTTTAAAATCGGATCATGTATCGAAAACCCACCAGCACCACGAAGAGCCATGCCTGATCTTATATGTTCATCAATAATTTCTTCTGGTAATGGCTTAAAATATATTTTTGATGTTTGCAAACCGCTGGCCTTTTTGCCGGTTTCCGTGTTTACAACGACGACGGCACCGAGAGTTTCTGGGTACATTACTGAGTAGCTTTTTAGAAATTCTTTAGCCTCATTTTCACCTATCGGCTTTTCCCTTATTTCTCCTTTGTATAGAACAACCTGATCAGAACAAATCAAGATGGCCGGTTCTTTTATTTTTGAAGTCAAAACATCTGCTTTGGCATTCGCTATTGCCATAACCAAATCACTTGGACTATCCGACCTAACGGCTTTTTCGTCAATATCCGGCGACATAATCTCAAAGTCAAAACCAAATTCCTGGGCAAGTTCGCCCATTATCAACTTTCTTCCTGCCGATGATGATCCGAGAATGATTTTCATAGAGACTATTTATTTGCGAATATTCCCGATCTCACCATTTAGGATTATGGGCTTCATGCGCATAATTTGGTTTCTATTATTTCTTTGGCGAAGCTCATGCTTCCGGCGATGAAGATTTTCATGCGGATCATTATATCAAACAAATCTATATTACCAACATATAATACTGGTGTGACCCTACCGGGAGTCGAACCCGGATTACAGCCTTGAGAAGGCCGTGTCCTAACCATTAGACGATAGGGCCCTGCTACGCTCCTTCCTTCGGTCGGAGCTTCGCAGGGCAGGCCCCTTTTAGCTCCAACTTACTTAGACAGAAGTACTAGTTTTTCTCCAACCACTCTCTTTCCTGTCGCACCAGCAGTCTATCGGCTTTCTCAGGTTCTTTCAAGAGGGCTTTGACAACGCGCTCCATCCTCATAGACTGCGAGCCTTTAACTAAAACAACGTCTCCCGGTTGAATACTTTTAACTAAGGCTTCGGCCACCTGGATAGCCGTATCATATTTCTCAACTTTAGCAGGAGGAAAACCGTCTTTCAAAGCTTCTTCAGCAGTCAGACGAGAACGAGAACCGACGGTAATGAGGCGGCCGACGATCGTAACGGCCAATTTACCGATAAGGCGGTGCTCTTCAACGGCGTATTTGCCAAGCTCCATCATGTCACCGAGGACGGCGATTTTGGTGCCGGTGGTTTGAATATTCTTCAAACTCTCGAGAGCGGCTTTGGCAGCATCGGGCGAAGAATTGTAAGTATCATCGATGATTGTGGAGCTGTTCAGTCCGGGAATAAGATTGGTCCGGCCATGAGGGGCTTCGAAGTCCCCGAGAAGCTTAGCAATCAGCGCTTCAGGTATTGAACGGGCTTGACCGACAGCCGCCGCGGCTAGAAGAGAATAAATTATTGATTGGCCAGCCACACCTTTCAGAATAATTGGAAAAGTAGAGCCGTTCATGTTGAGATTGAATGTTAAACCAAGAGGCGCACAACTCCCGCCTTCTTCATTTTCATATTGAAAGTTTTGCTCCGAAGCTCTAACTGTGGCAGTTTGATGAAAACCAAAGGTAATAACTTTGACATTCTTGGATTTGACCCGTTCGCCAAGCGAGATAACCTTTTCTTCATCGGCAAAGAGGATAAGAGTGCCACCTTCTTTAACCGCTTCGGCCAAGGCGGCTTTCTCTTCAAAAACTTGCTCGGGCGAATGGAAAAATTCCACGTGGACGGGTTTAGCGCTAATCCGGGTTATAACGGAAATATCTGGGCGAAGCCACTTTGTGACCTTGCGAATATCACCCGGATGATCGGCGCCGATCTCGAGAATAAGGCAGTCAGGATAATCCTTCTTCTTGAGGATAAGCCAGAGGCCTTTCCAAATATTACTCAGCCAACCAGAAAGGCTATGCCAAGCGTTAGGCGCCCCAATAATAGTCAGAGGCAAGCCAATCTCGCTATTCATGCTCTTCTCGCTTTTCCGGACGAACTTGCTCTGATCCTTGAGAAGGTCGTAAATAGCGTCCTTGGTGGAAGTCTTACCAACGCTCCCTGTCACGGCCACGATCATCGGTTTATATTTCTTCAAGATGGCCCAAGCCTCAAACATGAGGATGGTCACGATGATTTTCTTCAGAAAAGGCATGACTTTAGTCTACCTTGGATACTGGGAGATGCAAGGGCAAAGAAAATCAAATCTTAAATCTCAAAAATCAAAAATGAATCACAATTTCTAAGAAATTTCACATTGTTTTATAGCATTCTCCATTTTTGATCTTTGATATTTAATATTTAATTTAAATCGCTGTTAATAGGTAAAACTCCTGATTTTCCCTGCGCCTATGTTATAATTGTGCTCATGGACCACACCAACACTACAACAGCCTTCGACTTACCCGGCAAGAAGATTATTAAAAACCTGGGTATCGTCAAAGGCATCATCGTTCGTTCGAGAAACATTTTCGGCACGATCGGCGGCTCCTTGCAGACCCTTATCGGCGGCAACATTACCCTCTTCACTTCCCTTTGCGAGAGGACCCGCGAAGACGCCTTTCAGCTAATGCTCCAGCATGCCAAGGAGAAAGGCGCCAACGCCGTTATCGGCGTCCGCTATGATACAACTGAATTACTGCAGGGGGTTACCGAAGTTTTGTGTTATGGAACGGCGGTGGTGACGGAGTAAATAGTAATAAATAAGATGAACAAAAAACAGCCCGGCTACAGTTAAGTGCCAGGGCTGTGTAGACATTCGCAAATAAGGATCGACTCTACTTTTCGATCCTGCAGTTGAGTTCATGGCCGCCCCAAAAAGGTACGGCTGTTTGAGACCCAACTTTGAAGGAGGTAGGGAGTCTCTCTTTTTCCCAGATAAGATCAACCATTCGAGACGTTCCCGGCAATCCATGGAGTCTTCGAGCGTTGCGGCTTGTAAATCTGACGAATATGTCGATGCCGCCTGGTTTCTCCAACAGATTTTGAAGTGCATGAGCGTACAGACACAGCAAAAATGGGCTCGTAAAGTCCCCACAGGAGCAGCGTCCGCTCTCAACGTGTTTGGCTGCACGATCATGAAAAGCGCTATCTCCGCCAGCCATAAGCCAGGAATAATCCTTGGCGACAAGCTCAAGCAAAGATTGGCGATCGTGTTCTGTCTTAATAGGCGGTTTGCAGACTGCGGCAACATCGCCGAACGTCGTGTCCTCATTGGCAGCCAGGTGGTGAGCCGTGAGAGTAACAAAGAAGCGGCCACTTTGGGCCAAATCCTCCCAGTGAGGGATGCAGCGGTGGTCGGTTCCATGCTCCCAGACATGAATACCCTGAGTTTCTTCCAAAAAGATTCTCATGAGCGGCAAATAGGCCCACTCTGCCTCGCGGTTTCCGAATAGCATGTTGGGATGCTCCGGATGATGGTGGCATTTCATGCCGACAGTGCCACAATGACACAGGATGGGAATCAGCCGTGCGTAGTTGGTAACACCGTTGTCAGATTGAGTAGTCCTCAGATACGGATAGATCTTCGCATTAAAGATTCCCCCGTCAATACAGGCGTCAATCTCCTGTTGCGTAGTCCTTTCCGTAATCATGAGGAATGGAATAACCCTGACCTCAAACGGTATCCATGGTACTAAGGCAAGAACACGTTCACGATAGGCTCCGACCTGGGTCGCTGTCGTTAAACCTTCTTTCGTATTAGGCATAGCACCGAGTACATCGGCACCGCCAGCGATCGCGTATTCAATCAAGGGACCCGTCACTTCCCCTTCGCGCAGATGAATATGAACATCCGCCAAGGCTTCGACTCTAGTTCTTTCCATGTTGTATCTCCTTTCTAACGTACCGAGTTGGTTTGCACGGGTTCGTAAACAAGGTCCACGGTTTGAGCCAGACTGGGTAGTCCGGCAAATGGATCTCGCCAAAACTAACCGCCTGAGCACCTAGTGACCGAACCCTTGCAAGATCACCGAATTCCTTGATACTTGGAGCAATCACCGGAAGCGCGCCCTGTTTGGCAAGCTGCTCGACTGCCTCCCAATTGAATTTTTGAGCCGGCCGGCCCGAAACGCCACCACCGCCACCACCGACCCTTTTTTCAAGCCTCCAAAGAGGACTTCGTCGCCCCGGAAAGACAATTTCCCAGGGCACGCTATTTAAGGCAATAGCTTCCGCAATTCCAGCAAGACCATTGGCTATAGCCAGATAGTCCTGGGCAACGGATACTTTGACGATGACCGGCAATCTTGAAGCTTTCTTGACAGCCTTGACATCCCCGATCACAGCTTCCGCGTCCTGCATCTTGTGGCCACTATTGGGGCAGGACGGGTTAACCTTCAAGGCCATAAAACCGAAAGGGTTAAGCATTTCAGCCAATCTTATCAACTCCTCTCGTGTACCGAATATTGAGGCCATCGTAGGCCGACGAAAATCGACCGTTGGTGCAATTTCGTCGCACCATTTATTACCTCCCATGTTCGTCAGACCAACCTTGTTCACCGTCCCGCCACCGGGAATCGGTCTCACACAACCCCAAGGCTTCCACCAGCGTAAATTTCCTTTGCGCGGGTTAAGTGTGAGGGTTTTAATCACTACGGCAAATAATTCCGGTCTGATCAACCCCAACCAAACAAGCGGCCATTCCCATGGCCAACCTTTGCAGTCGAAGCCCAAAGCTCCGCTTGCTACCAGATACTCTATCTGGTGACCATTTGAAAGTCTTATCACGACTTCCCCCTTTCAAGGTTCATTCCACTCTTCAGCTGCGTGGCAAGCTTGCCGAAAAACTCGGCTCTATCTCGTAGAACCATACTCCAAAGAGAGATTCGTATCAAGTAACTAGAAATGGTATGTCTCTATACAGCCAAACTCCCGCAGAGGTTAAACCTCTACGACATTCATAACCTAAGAACTCCCTTACCTATCCGGCGGGATATTATAATAATCAATCAAGAACTTGGTGATCTGTTGGAAAGGTGAAGTCAGAGTGGCCGAAGCGTACTCGGCACCTTTGGGATAGACTTGGTAGAGGAAGACCAGGAACTTGGGATCATGAGCCGGAAAATAACCGAAGAAAGAGTGAAGATAGCGATCTGAGTAATAACCGCCTTTGACATGATCCGGGATCTGGGCCGTGCCCGTTTTGGCGGCGATGCGGTAGCGATCCATTTTGATAGCGCCTTTAAGAAGAGCTTCGTCAACCACCTTAACAAGCATGTCTGTTACTTCATTAACTGTCTGAGTAGAAAGAACCGACTTGCCCAATTTTGGAACGACAGGTTCAGAGCGGCCATCGGCGTATTCTATTCTTTTCCCTAGATGTGGCGTTAGGACATAACCGCCGTTAGCCAGGACCGAAAGGGCCCGGGTCATGTTGATAGGTGAAATAGCCAGACCCTGACCATAAGCGGCCGTGGCGATCTCAACATCGCGGCCCGTCTTCAAGTTATTGACGATACCTGTCGCTTCATTAGGCAAATCAATCCCCGTCTTATCACCCAGACCGAAGTTAAGAAAATATTTGGAAAAGTCATTTTTGCCAACTTTAAGGGCGATAGTCGCCGCTCCCACGTTCAAAGATTGGCTCAAGATTTCCTGCATCGGGATAATACCGCGGGCTTTGCCATCGAAGTTAGAGATCTTCTTGCCGCTCAAAGTCATTGTTCCCGTATCATCATAAGTTGAATCAACCTTCTCGGCCCCGGTATCTAGCGCCGTCGCCATGGTCAACGGCTTCATGATCGAGCCCATTTCGTAAACATTCTCGATCAAAGGATCGGAAAAGGCCCGAGCGTCTTTGACGCTGGCGGTATTATTAGGATCGAAACTTGGCCAGGAAGACATCGCGACAATCTCCCCGGTTTTGGGGTCAATGATAATGCCGCCAATTTCATCCGGTTTCCAAGTGCCGGAGGTTTCTTTCAAGATTTTTTCTAGATACCTCTCGACGGTCGGCTCGATAGTTGTCACGACATCTCCCTCGTTCGCTCGAGACTGTCCGAAAAGTGAATCTTTAAGGCCGATGAAAAGTTGGGCGAAGGCATTGACGCTCGAGCCCGTACCAAGTCGGTCCAAAACCGAATTGTAGGTCCGTTCTAGGCCATAACGACCCGAGACCGTCTTGGTCGTGGCATCTTCGCCAACCAAGCCTAGTTCATGGGCGGCAATGCTACCACCTGGGTAGACTCGCCAAGTCTCTTTGTTAACACCGACACCGGCAATATTCAAACTCTTGATCGATAATGCCGTTGCTTCCGGCACCCGCGAAGCTAGCTCCTCATATTGGTCGCCGCGCTTAGTCGCCTTAGCTAGAACATCTGTTTTATCCAGATCGAGATATTCGGAAAGAGCTTCGTAGACCGAAGACGGCTTGTCAAGAAGTGACGGATTCATATAGACAATGTAACCGCTTTTCAGACTGGCCGCCGCCACTTTTGTCCCATCCTTATCGGTAAAATAAATTGAACCCCGATCGAAAATATTTTTTTGCGGCCGGATGTACTGGCTATTGGCTTTGGCAGTGTAAGTTTGTCCGTTTATAATCTGAATTTTACCCAAGGCCAAAACCAGAGCCGCAGCTCCACAGGCAATCAAAACGAGGATGATGCGACTTCGGAATTTCTGACTAGAATCCATGGTCACTAGTTGCTAATCCATTAAGACTTGCAACAATGGCTGTCGTGGCCAACCTCGGAATGTAAGCGCTAATCTGACCCTGGCTTAAACCATGAGCGGATAAACTATCAGGAGTAACTTGGCCTTCTAAAGTCAGATATTCGGCATCAAGGCTTTCCAAACTGGCAGAAAGACTAGCGTTCTCATCCTCAACTTTCTGGATTGCCACGGTCCTTGAAATCACCGTAAAAACATTGACTGTATATGAAAGAAAAGCGAACAAGCAAGCCAAAAGCAAGCAGTAGACCAGTTTGACTCGTCTCTCGCTCACGCTATCATAAATATTTGCAATTGCTTTAGTCATCTGGTTTCTGTTTACTGTTTTGCTAATTTACGGGTTTACTTTTCTCTAATCTCTAATTTCTAATTTCAAATCTCTGTTTTTCTATCACTCTCAACTTTGCGCTTCTCGACCTTGGATTTTCTGCTATCTCCTGGTCACCAGGCACAATCGGCTTCTTGGTCACTATTAATCCCCCATTTTGACTGACTTCTTTATAAAAATTTTTAACGATCCGATCTTCCAAACTATGAAATGAAATGACGGCCATTCGCCCTCCCGGACTTAAACAATCAAAACCTTTTTTCAAACCCTCCTTTAGCGCTCCCAACTCGTCATTGACCGCAATCCGCAAGGCTTGAAAGGTCTTGGTAGCCGGATGAGTCTTACCTCTTCGATAAAATGCCGGCACGGACATTTTGACGATCTCAGCCAACTCCCCGGAAGTTTCAATGGTCTTTTTCTCCCGATAGTTGATCATCGCCCGAGCAATCCTCCTTGCAAACCTTTCCTCCCCATAACCGAAGATAATATCGGCCAAAACATTTTCTTCCCAACTATTGACGATCTCCTTGGCCGTAAAAGGATACTTGGCCGGATCACCCATAGTCATTAGAAGCGGTTCGTCTCTTAGAAAACTGAAACCTCGGCCTGATCCTTCAATAGCTGGGGTCAATTGATCAGAAGAAAGTCCCAGATCGAGAAGAATCATTTGGACTTCGGAAACCCCCTGCTTGGCCAAAACCTTATCCAGATCACGAAAGCTTTCATTTTCCAGGATAACCTTGTGAGCCTGCCCTTTCAGTTTCATCTCTGCTCGAACTAAAGCTTCAGGGTCGCGATCGAGACCGATAACATTGACTTGGCCTTTAAAAGCTTTGGCGATGGCCAACGCGTGACCCGCTCCACCTAAGGTACCGTCGAGATACCAGGTTGGAGATTGGAGATTGGATATTAGAGATTGGATATTAGAGATCTGGTTTTGCTTTGATTCTCTAATTTCTAATTTCGAATTTCTAATTTCTGGTCTCGAAGCTTCTCTTTCTTTCTTCGGGACAAGAGCCTGCACTACTTCATGTAAAAGAACCGACTGATGAATACTTTCCATACTAGATCATCCCGGCTTGGCCCAATTTCTCGGCCAAAGCTCCGGCCTTACTCTCGACCTCCTCACGATAGGCGTTCCAAGTGGCCTCATCCCAAAGTTCGGCCCGATCCTTGACGCCAATGAAGACAACTCGCTCGGTTAACTTGGCGCGCTTACGCAAATGTTCCGGCAAAAGCATTCTGCCGACTCCATCAACCTCGACTTCAACCGCCCCTCCCAAGAGGTACCGATTGAAGCCGCGATTGTCCGCCTGGAGTATCGAGCCTTCTTTCACTGATAAGCGCTCGGCGATCTTGTCCCATTCCTTCATCGTAAAGATGAATAGGCAGGAATCGAGGCCGGGCGTGATAACCACCTTCTTGCCCATTTCCCGCCGAAACTTGGCCGGTAGGGAAAGGCGGTTTTTATCATCGATAATGTGAGAGTATTGCCCGATGATCATATGCCCGCGAGAATATTGTGGTTAACTTCTTCTTCAAAATTAAAATTATGAGAAAATTTTATTTACCACTTCTTCCCACTTGATGGATATTTTATACCACTTCATTGACTTTAGCTACAAAAAACAATCCCCTTTTCAGGGGATAAAGTGTGGATAACGGTTTTTCCGAGGCGAGGCCTCGGGGAGAGATTTTATTCTTTTTTTATCACTTTTTGATACTGATTTCATTCCGATTTGATAGAATCGGTTCGTTATGTCCGAGGCCTCGCCTCGGGAAATTTATGTCCTACCACCATATCTACAATCGCGGCGCACATAGATCCCTAGTTTTTCTAGACAATACTGATTATCTGCGTATGATAAAATTACTGTACTTGGCAAACCAACCGCAACCCTTCCATCTTCGAGAAATAGGTGAGAAAAATGTCTTTCAGGTTCTGCGCACTGAAACACATGTCAATATCGTCGCCTACTGTCTGATGCCAAACCATATTCACATCGCGGTAAATGCCAAAACTGATCTAGAACTTGATCCAGGAATAACCAAATTCATGCACAAATTGTGTACTGGTTACTCGATGTATTTCAATAAAAAATACAATCATTCCGGGACGGTTTGGGAAGGTCCTTATAAGGAAAAAATTGGAAATGATGACGATGAGTATATGCGGACTTTAATATCCTATATCCACCTCAATCCTTACGGAATAAAAGAGCCGAGTATGACAAGAGAGGCTCGCAAAGAGCACCCAAAAGAGGCTTTCATATATTCCATAAATTATGAATATTCAAGCTTACAAGATTACCTCGGCCCCGAGGCCTCGCCTCGGGTACAACAGCCGATTTTATGTCAAAAAGAGCTCAGAAAATGGAGATGGATGTAAGTCCGAGGCCTCGCCTCGCAAAACCTACTTCGGCTTCATCAAGGGAAAGAGTTGGGTCTCACGTAGAGGTTTGTTGGTAAGGACGGCGAAAAGTCTTTCTCCGAAGCCGTAGCCGCAAGTGGGCGGCATGCCATGCTCGAGCATCTCCACGAATTCGGAGTCGGGCATCATCGCTTCACTGTCGCCTCCGGTGAGAAGTTTCTCTTGGGCTTTGAAGCGCTCCTCTTGGTCGATCGGATCATTAAGCTCGGAGTAACCGCGACCAATCTCACTTCCCCCAATGATCGGCTGGAACATTTGGACAATGTTGGGCTCACCTGCTACTGATTTGGCCAAAGGGGCGATAAGTTTGGGATGATTAATTAGAAAAGCCGGGCCGGCAATGTTTTTGCGGCAGGTCTTCCAGAGAGTATCAACGAGCCTTTCACGATTGTCACCTTCATAATCCACTTTGAGAGACTGGAGTTTAGTTTTGATGTCATCATCAGAAGCTGTGGCAATATCGATACCGGTCTGTTTCTTGATCTCGACAGAATAATCGATCTTAACCCAATCAACCGCCAGGTCGAATTCATGTTCGCGATATTTGAATTTGGTCGTGCCGAAAACTTCAGTGGCAATCCGGCGATAGAGTTTGGTTACCAGTTCCATGCCGTCGTTATAGTCAGCATAAGACCAGTAAAATTCCATATTAGTGAATTCCTGCATATGCTCCGGACTAGAGCCTTCGTTCCTGTAGACCCGGCCAATCTCAAAGGTCTTAGGAAAGCCAGCCGCCATCAGCCTCTTCTGCCACAGCTCCCCCACCGAGATTCGCAGGAAGACATCCAAATCAAAATCATTGTGATGAGTTTTGAAAGGCGTCGCTTCAGCACCGCCGGTTGTCGTCTCCAAAGTAGGAGTCTCAACTTCAAGGAAACCTTCTTCTTCAAGGAAATTACGAGTAACTTTCCAGAACTGGGCTTTTTTGTAGAAAATCTGACGAGTCTCGGGATCCATGATGAAATCAAGATAGCGTTTACGGAATTTCTCGTCAGGATCGGTGAGACCATGCCACTTCTCAGGCAAAGGTTGAAGAGCTTTGGTGGCCATTGTCCACATTTCAACCAGAAGACTTTGTTCTCCTCTTTGAGTCACGAAAAAGGTTCCGGTCACGCTAACAATGTCGCCAATATCGAGAGCCTGAACAAGCAATTCAAAAAGTTCCGGCTTGAGAACATCTTTCTTGACTACAGCCTGGAAAGTCCCTTTGCCGTCTTCAAGGACAAGAAAAAGAATTGCCCCTTGCCCACGAATAGCCATCACCCTTCCGCAGAGAGAGACTTGAGTTTTCTTGGCTTCAAAGTCGGTAAAACTAGCTTTGGCGTCAGCCAAACAGAAAGTCCGCGGAACCTTGGCCGGATAAGGTTCCATTTTGGCCTTTTTCAAGAGGTCAAGCTTGGCCAGGCGGGTTTTGCGGAGTTCTTCGAGTGAAGCCATGAGGGAATTCTAGCTGAAAATTGGGCAAAAGAGAAGCGAACAGGAGCTAAGAGATAAGAGCTTGGAGCTAGGAAGATAATCGTACATCCAGACTTATTATCCAAACATTCGAATACCTTCTTAGCTCCTACCTCTTAGCTCCATGCTCTCTGTTCCCTACTTAATCACCTCAATACTATAGACAACCTTGCCCTTAGGAGTAATAACTTCAACCTTATCACCCTTCTTGTGACCCAAGAGAGACGCACCCAAAGGTGATAAGTTAGAAATTTTGCCATGAGAAGTGTCGGCTTCCTCTGAGCCGACGATTGTGTAAAGATAAGATTTGTTGTCACCCTCCTTTTGTAGGCGAAAGGTCGAACCGATAGTAATAACTTCAGTGCTACCGTTCTCTACAAGCACAGCGTTCTTCAAAATATTCTCCAAACGTCCAATCCGGTCTTCAACCTCGGCTTGTTCCTCGCGAGCTTGGTGGTATTCGGCATTCTCCGAAAGATCTCCAAGCTTCTTGGAGTATTCCAAATGCTCGGCGACTTCCTTACGCCGCTCAGTCTTTAAAAAATCGAGCTCCTTCTGGAGTTCGGCCATTTTCTCGGTCGTGAGATATTGAACTTCTGTAGTCATTTAACGTATAAATTGCAGGTTAACTTGGTTATAATTCATCATTATAGCAGAGAAGCATTGGGAAAGCAATCTAAAAATACTCCGGCGTATTCACACTCATCCAGTCCAAAGTCTGCCTCATAGCGGCGGCGGCGCCGATCAGGTTATGAACCGAGCCTTTCTCAAGCATGGCTACGAAAGCGTAGTGAGGATTTTCATAAGGCCAGAAACCAGTGATCCATGAGTTAACGTTTTCCTTGGAAACACCCAACTCGGCTGTGCCTGACTTACCGGCAATATTGACATAGGGAACTTTGAGGGCCACGCAGGTGCCGATCTGGACCGACAAACGCATACCTTCGCGAACTATATCGAAATTCTCGGCCGGAATAGGAACGATGAAATCAATTTTTTCCTCTTCACCCTTAATCATTGTCGGGATTAAGAGTTTCCCATCGTTTGCGATCGCCGCAACAGCCCGGACGATCTGCACAAGCGTAACCTGAAAGCCATACTGGCCGATAGCCGTATGATAGGTATCGCCGACGAACCAATTTTCGTTGAAAGTTTTCTTTTTCCATTCCGGAGTAGGAATGGTACCGGCTCGGGAAAGAAGCAGAGACTGGTCACCGGAGAGAGTGGTGCTGCCGAAGCCGAACATTCGGAGATATTTGTCGATATTGGCAATACCTAAACCCTTCTGGCCTTCGTAACCTCCACCGACCGTGTAGAAATAAGCGTCCGAGGACATAGCGATAGCATGACGGAGATCAAGAGAACCGAGATTTTTCCAGTCGCGAAAAAGAGTGGACTTGGTCGGATCATAAGGATTGGGTATCGAGATTGAGCCGGTCGTAACAACGATCTTATTGGGGTCGATAACCTTCTCTGTAAGAACCCCTAGAGCGATATAAGGTTTGACGATCGAACCGGGCGTATAGAGACCGTCAATTGCCCGATCGAGAAAAGGCAAACTCTTGTCATTCAAGGTCGCTTGAATTAAGGCGCTATTGTTGCGGTCAGACATAACTTGGGAATTATATTCCGGGTAACTGGTCAGAGCCACGATTTCGCCGGTCCGAACATCCATGATTACAGCCGCCCCGCCGGTGAAGCCTACCCGCTTTGCAATGTCTCTCAAATCATCATAGAGCGCTGACTGGAGACGACTATCGATCGAAAGATTGAGATTCGCGCCGTTTTGGGGCGGCCGAACCGTACTTTCGGAGATCAAATCACCTCTAGCATTGACCTCAACCAAGCGAGAACCGGCTTGACCTTGAAGCGAATCATTGTAATCTTTCTCCGCTCCTGCCACACCTTCGAAGTCTTCCCGATAATAAAAACCGTTTTTGTCCTTAGACGGATACTGAACGTAACCTAGAATATGAGCCAGACCGGTCGTAGTAGCGTATTGCCTTTTGGCGACGCTGCCTTCAAGCGGCCCGACAGCTGGAGCGTTCCAAGCTAGAAGCTTTCCGTTCCGGTCATAGATCACTCCTCGGCCGGCAAAGATCGGCACCGGCCGTAGCAGATTATTCTCGCTTCGAATCCGATATTCCTCTCCGTGGATTAGTTGCAATCGAGCCGATTGAACAAGAAATAGAACAGCAATCAAGAAAAAGACACCGGCCACGGCAAAAAGCGACGATCGAGATATAGCTTTCTCCAGGCGGCCTTCGAATTGGGTAGTATCGTACTCCGGCAGATTGCTGGAATCGATGAGGATCTCGTCTGGATCGATTTCCCCACCCCGACCCTTTGGCCTTCTTTTGAGAAATGAATGCATTAGGTTAATTTTCATTTGACTCTGCTTATTTTCTAACCAGCTTTTTGACCGTCTGAACCAATTCAGCCAACATCAGACTAAGAATAGTTCCAGCATAGCTTACCCAGGCCAGTTTGGAAACTATGCCAAAAAGAGAATCGAAGAGGATCCCGGCTACAAGGAAATCAAAAACATAAAAAGAAAAATACCAGAGACCGAGAACCCCGATCACGATGGCCGGAATCCACCAACCCTCAAGAACGCAAAGCAATAAAGCCAGGTCGGTCGTTATTCGAAGAAATGTGCGTTTGGACATGGAATTATATCAAAAATTAAAAATCAAATATAAAATATTTTATCGCATCCTTATATCTTGGTTTTCTTTTTTGATTTTTGATATTTGATTTTTGATTTATTTCTTTTCGACTAGCACCCACCGTATCTGATAAATATTTATCGGCAGCGCAAAAAGAACTCTCTTAAATGTCTCGGCCGGACCACTTACGACCGAAGCTACCTGACCCAAAGGCCGGCTATCGATGGAAGGAGCAACAACCTGTTCACCAACTTCAATCGGCGCACCTTGCGGCAATTCAGCCAAGAATTGTCCGCCGCCTTGACCAGTAGCCGTGGCTGCCAAGTTATTGGAACCAATCAAGACTTCAAGCTTATTTCCCGGCGAGGAATAAAGCGAAACTTTGGCTGATTGGCTCATAATCTCAATCACTTCTCCAATAGCTAGACCACCCGAAGCATAGACTTTGTCCCCTTTTTTGAGACCGCTATCGCGGCCTAAGTCAATGATCAATTCATCATACAAACTGGCCGGCGGCGTCATGATAACTGCCGCTAAGATAGCCGGAGTTGTCGAAGCCCGTCCGAATAGATTCTTCAATTCTTGATTTTCCAATTCGGTCGCGAAGACGGCCGCCAAACTGATATCATGAGCGGCAATGGTCTGACGAAGCTCGAGATTCTCCCGGAGAAGATCTTCCCTCGAAAGCAAACCGCCGTTCCTGATCGAAAACTGGGCCTGCCAGAAAGGTCTTGCAATGCTACCGAAAAGATTGGGCAGAAAATTTGGCAAAAAATAATTAAGCCCGACTGTACCGAGAACAATGATCACAATGAAAGCCAAAGCCAGTTTGAAAGAAAAGCTGCGGCCGGTTTTACGCACTGCCAAGTATGTCATCTTCGCTTTGAAGGAGGATCGAACGATATCGATCGAGATCCTCAAGAATTATTCCGGCTCCCCGAGCGACGGCTGTTAAAGGATCGTCGGCGACCGTCACTGGTAATTGGAGAGTTTCAGCAAGAAGAGTGTGGAGACCTTTAAGAAGAGCTCCTCCGCCGAAAAGGTAGACTCCCCGACGCATGATATCGGAAAGGATTTCCGGGGGAGTTGTTTCCAAAACTTCCCGAGCCGAAGCTACGACAATCTCGACCGATTGACCGATAGCCTCCCGGATATCAGAATCAGTGATAACCACTTCTCGCGGTAAGCCGGTAATAAGATCCCGACCGCGAATATTGGTTTCCAAAGGCTCGGCGGCCATGACAGAACCGACGGTGATTTTCACATACTCGGCCGTTGTCTCGCCGATCAAAATTTTGAACTCATTCCGAATATAGGAAATGATATCGCTGTTGAATTTATCACCGGCCACTTTGAGGCTCTTGGCTTGAACGACGCCCCCAAGAGAGATGACGGCGAAATCGGAAGTACCGCCAATATCGATAACCATGCTCCCGACCGGGTCATGAATCGGCAAACGGATACCGATTGCCCCCGCCATCGGCTGTTCAACGATATAAACTTCCCGAGCCCCGGCATTCCGTGTGGCATCGCGAACAGCCCGGACTTCAACATTGGTCACGCCCGAAGGTACGCCGACAACCACTCGCGGGCCGACGAAACGGCGCGGCAAATGCTCATTGGCTTTCTTCATGAGGTAAGAAAGCATTTCCTCGGTCACTTCGAAATCGGAAATAACTCCGTCGACCAGAGGCCGAACGGCTGTAATATGGGCCGGTGTCCGTCCAAGCATTTCCTTGGCTGCCCGACCGACGGCCACAACTTGGCCGGTCTTTTCATTGACAGCCACAACCGACGGCTCGTT
>JBAYFW010000010.1:0-16949 GCA_041667005.1 Minisyncoccota bacterium
AGAATGGAACTTTGGATATTATTATCGGCAAGGGCCCCTCGGCTCGGACTATCCAGCTCGACATTCCCCCTTTCACTTTGATCGCCGCTACCACCCGGATCGCCATGATTTCCGCTCCTTTACGCTCTCGTTTCTCCGGTGGTGTCTTCAAATTGGAGTTTTACAGCAATGAAGAAATCGGGGAAATCATCAAGCGCTCAGCCACGATCTTAGACGTAGACATCCACCCTGAAGCGGTCAAAGAAATAGCTACTCGATCGCGCTTTACACCCCGCACGGCTAACTATCACCTCAAGCGCTGTCGCGACTATGCCCAAATCAACAAGTCTCCCCTCTCTGAAGAGATAGTGAAGAAGGCCCTGACCATGCTCGGGGTTGACAGCATTGGCCTTACCAAAGCCGACCGCCAGATCATCGAGACTATTATAGAGAAATTCTCCGGCGGTCCGGTCGGTCTTAACACTATTGCCGCTGCCCTTTCCGAAGAACAAGCCACGGTCGAAGAGATTTACGAGCCCTACCTGATCCAGTTGGGTTTATTGGAAAGAACACCTCGAGGGAGAATCGCCACTGATAAGGCTTACGCTCATCTGGGGGTTAAGGGTGCAGCGAAGTTGTTGTGAACCGCAATTATCCACTCTCAATCAACCCTCATATACATATTCCCAACCATACTGAAAAGATCCGCTGTTGCGCCAATCGTTATTCATAGCTTCTTTCCAGGAAAGATTTTTTGTAATGACTTCCAAGGCAAGTTGCGGAGCTTGGTGCGCAAAGATCGCGATTCTTCCATTTGGATTCTGCTCTACCGCGTTCTTCAAAAAACTTCTCATTTTAATCTCAACATCATCATAACTTTCGCCGTTTGGATACGGCTTATCGATATATTCCGAGGACAAAGGACCGGTAAAAGAATCCAGCTGGCCCGACAAGTCCCCGATATTAATCTCTCTTAGCCTGGCATCGGTCATTATTTCATATCTGTCACCCAAAGCGCCCTTGGCCGTTTGCAACGCCCGGACCAGATCGGAGGAAAAAACCTTATGAAAAACATCTTTCCTTATTGCCTCGTGCAGATTTACAATCTGCCGCTTTCCGAGAGGTGATATCGGCACATCAAGAGACCCTGTAGACACCCCGTTCTCGTTGTCAAAAGTCGTCGCGTGCGTAAAAAACTTTATACCAAGCCTGTTCATGGCAACATTGTAGCATCCAGAAGTGGATGTGGTACACCAAACAATAAAGTGCTAAAGTACCGATATCAATCAAACAAATCTAAAGCCCTAACTTTGCGCTTTATTTTTGATTTTTGCTTTGCCCTTCGTAGCTCCGCAGGAGCGAAGTAGGGATGTTTAATTTTTAATTTATCTTTATGTCTGGTCATAACAAATTCTCCAAAATCAAGCACCTGAAAGCTAAGAACGATGCCCAAAGGAGCCAGCACTTCGGCAAGCTCGTCCGCCTCATCACCGTCGAAGCCAAAGCATCCAAAGGCAATCTCTCCTCACCCGGCTTGGCCGCAGCTATCGACAAGGCCCGCAAGGAAAACATGCCCAATGACACTATCGACCGGGCGGTGAAGAAAGCCACGACCGACAATAGTGCCGCTATGGAGAACATCGTCTACGAAGCTTACGGCCCCGGCGGCGTAGCCATTCTCGTTTCGGCTTTGACCGACAACCGCAACAAAGCTGCTCAAGAAATCAAACACATCTTGGCTCTTCACAATCTCGAGCTCGCCTCCCCTGGCAGCGCCTCCTGGGCATTCCAGAAGACCCACGAGGGCTGGTCAGCCACCTCAACTACCCCGCTTGAAGATGCCGACATCGAACTTCTCTCCAAGCTGGTTGAAGATCTCGAAGCTAATGAAGATGTCCAGGAAGTCTTTACGAATGCGGAGTAATTACCAAAGCACGCATAAGATAGCTAATTCATTTTTGGCTTCCTGCGAAACTCGCTCGTTAAATTTCTAGGCAAAAGTCTCATGTAACTGCCCAAGGCTAATCGCCTTGTCAGTTACCACGACGATTCGTCCTTTTGCCAAGAAATTTATACTCGCTCAAACAATTCTCGGAATCCAAAAATGAATTAGCTATCTTATGCGTGCCACTACATAATCATGAAAATCCTCGGAATCGACCCGGGCTATGACAGACTAGGTCTGGCCGTAATTGAAAAACCTCTTAAAGGCAAAGAAATTGTCCTTTTTTCCACTTGCCTCCAAACTTCCAAAGACAGTGATATCTATACACGCTTCGGCCAGATCGGAACCGAGGTTAGCCGAATCTTAGACGAATATAAGCCAGACTCTATGGCTTTGGAAAATCTTTTTATTACCAAGAACCAAAAGACCGCCATGCGCGTAGCCGAAGCCCGTGGGATCATTATTTACGAAGCGGTGAAAAGAAATATTCCGGTCTTCGAGTACTCGCCGATGCAAGTCAAGACCTCTATTACCGGCGACGGCGGCAGTAACAAAGATCGAATCTTCAAAATGCTCAACCTCTTGGTAAAAATTCCCAAAAGAAAAGCCCTTGATGACGAATACGACGCCATCGCCGTGGCTTTGACTCACTCTGCCCACTCTCGATCTTGATTTCTGGGCCAATATTTCTTGACCCATCTCCTTATCCACAGTTTTCTTTTCTTGCAAAAATCTGTGGGTCTGCTAAAAAGTATGCACGAGATTAGAAATCTAACAAAAGAGTATGTCTCCGACAAAGCACACACACCACAAAACCGTAGCCAAAGAAACCAAAAATAAGGGAGTTGCTGCCAAAAACAGCGAAGAAGAAGATCTACCAATCGATCTTACAGCCACCAAAGCCAAGAAAGCGCCGGAAATCGATTTGATCGAAGAAGTTCTAGTAACCGAAGAGAAAGTCGATCCGGAAGCTCCGGTCGTTGAAGACGGCGAGGATGCCGAGGGCGAGGAAGTAACTCTCGACGACGAAGATCTCAATCCTTTTGGAGATAAGTGGGAACAATAAAGCTTTGATATTTAAATTGCCCTAGAATCTAGGCTCCAATTTCTGCTATACTGTCAAAATGGCGGCTCACCGAAAAAAAAGGTTCCGTTTCCTCAAAGCCATCGTTCTCCTAGGCCTTTCCGGCCTTTTGATCATTATTGGTCTGGCCTCGCTCTGGGTGGCCACTTTGGAAATGCCCGACTTGAATTCTTTTGCCAATCGCAAGGTCGTCCAGTCGACCAAAATTTACGATCGAACCGGCACAATTCTGCTCTATGACACCGGCACCAATGTCAAACTGACAACCGTTCCCATTTCCGATATTTCTCCATACATCCAGAAAGGCGCCATTGCCATCGAGGACGCCAATTTTTATAACAATCTCGGCTTTGAACCAACCTCGATCATCCGGGCGATTTTAGCCGACTTTATTTCGGGAGGCTATAGCCAAGGCGCTTCAACCATCACCCAACAGGTCGTCAAGAATTCCCTGCTTTCCCAAGACAAGACTATTTCTCGAAAAATTAAAGAGGTTGTCCTCTCCATCAAGCTGACCAGATCCGTAAGCAAAGATCAGATCCTTGAGACTTACCTAAATGAGAGCCCGTACGGCGGAACCATATACGGCGTCGAGGAAGCCAGCCAGGCTTTCTTCGGTCACCCCGCCAAAGATGTCGATCTGGCCGAGGCCGCTTATCTGGCGGCTATCCCCCAGGCTCCAACCTATTACTCTCCTTACGGCACCCACCGCGACGCTTTGGAAATTCGAAAGAACCTAGTTTTGAACAAAATGAAGCAGTTAGGGATGATCAATGATGCCGATTACAAAAAGGCCGTCGCCAAAAAGGTCAATTTCCTTTCCAAAGACGCGACCGGCATCCGGGCGCCCCATTTCGTCATGTATGTCCGGGATTACCTGGTAGAGAAATACGGCGAGGAAGCGGTTAATAACGGCGGTCTCAAAGTCCTCACGACTCTGGATTACGGCATGCAACAGAAAGCCGAAGAAGTCATAACCAAGTTCTCCCCTTCCCTAAATACCAACTTCAAAGCTAGTAACGCCGCCTTGGTCGCAATTGACCCCAAGACCGGTGATATCCTAACCATGGTCGGTTCCAAGAGTTATTTCGACAAAACGATCGACGGCAACTTCAACGTCGCCCTAGCCCAACGCCAACCGGGTTCGACTTTCAAACCTTTCGTCTACGCCACTCTTTTCAAGAAAGGCTATACGCCCGAGACGATTCTTTTCGATACTCAGACGGAATTCTCAACTTACTGCACCCCGGAAGGTAAGCCGATGAATCCGACTGATGATCCAGCCAAAATCTGTTACATGCCGGGCGAATATGACGATATCTTCGAAGGACCATTGCCGATCCGCAAGGCTTTGGCTCAATCGAGAAATATTCCAGCCGTCAAAGCTCTCTACCTGGCCGGCATTCCTGATTCGATCAAAACTGCCCACGATCTGGGAATTTCCAGTTTGAACGACCAGAATCGCTATGGCTTAACTTTGGTCTTGGGCGGCGGCGAAGTTTCTCTTCTGGATATCACCGGGGCTTACGGTGTTTTCGCCAATGACGGCGTGCGCAATCAAAGCCGGGCTATTCTCGAGGTTGATGACGATCGCGGCAATGTTCTTGAGAAAGCTTCGATCAACCCTAGTCAAGCCCTTAACCCGGAAGTGGCCCGACAGATCTCGAGCATTCTTTCTGACAGTTCTGTTCGAATGGATAGCCTGAAACCGATCGCCGATAGCGTCGGTCGCAAAGTCGCCATCAAAACCGGTACGACTAACGACTACCGCGACGTCTGGACATTAGGTTACACGCCAAACTTGGTAGTCGGGGCCTGGGCCGGCAATAACAGCAACTCTCCCATGGAACACAATGTGGCCGGTCTCATCATCTCACCTCTTTGGGGAGCCTTCATGTCCCAAGTGGCCAAAAACTTCCCTCCGGAAGAATTCAAATCTCCCCCGGCGCCGCTTACCGACGGCAAACCGGTCCTTCGAGGTATCTGGCAAGGCGGGGCCTCTTATAAAATTGATAGTGTCTCGGGGAAATTGGCTACCCAGTACACTCCGCTCGAGACGACCAAGGAAAAGATATTCTATAATGTTCACACAATCCTTCAATGGGTCAACAAAGACGACCCTCGCGGCCCGGCCCCGGTTGACCCGACTCAGGACGGGCAATATAAGTACTGGGAATACGGCGTCCGCAAATGGTTCGACACTTGGAAGTTAAGCCACCCGGAATTTGTCGAAACCACGGATACGACTATTCCAACAGCGACCGATGATGTCCACACTCCGGAACGAGCTCCCAGGATCACCTTTGCCGCTCCCCTGCCCAATAGTGTCATTGATCCCCAACAACCCCTCTCCGTCCATCTCCAAGGCGCCGGTGCCTATCCACCCATCAAGACCGAGGTCTATCTCAACGGCAAATATCTCCTGACGGCCGACAAAGATGCCCTTAACTTCTCCTTCGTTCCCGCTGACGTGACAACTCTAAGTTCGACCAACACTCTTTCCGTAACGGTCTATGATACGGCCCTGAATAAAGGTCAGGCGGAAATTACGCTCATGGTGCAGCAGTAAAATATATTTTATTGTTGGTTTGCGCCTTTATACTCGTAATTCTCGCTGATCTTCCAAACACCCTTTTCTCTGAAGGCCGGAATATTCTGGCGACGAGCGGCGTTAGTTATTGCCGGTGCAGATTTAGCATGTTTCTTCGTATATTCAGAGAGCCGGATAACTTTGTCACCCTTAAGATAGGTAATGCGTTTGTGAAGCGATTCCGTCAAAGCAAGCGAGACGACTTTTTCAATCGTCTTGGTATTTTTATCGTCTCGATAATCGCCAAAAGATTTGTAGTATTCTTTTTTCTCACGGTCCCGAACAATGACCATCGGAAAACCGATTCGCTGAAGCTGGAAAGAAATCAAAACACGACCAATACGGCCATTGCCATCACAGAATGGATGGACAGTTTCAAAATCCAAATGGAACTTGGCAATTTTATCCAAGAAATAAGCGGACAGGTCGCTGGTGTATTCAGTGATTACAGCTTCAATCATTCGCTCAACGTGTTCCGGTGCCGGAGCGACATGCGTGCCAACTCGGACATATTCGCCAGGCCCACGGAAACGACCAGCGATTTTGTCGTCGATACCACCAATCAACATCTGATGTAAAAGCAAAATAACCTCCCGATTTATTTCTGTCTCTTTGGATTTGTTGCGGATATAGCCGATAACCCGAGCAAGATTTTTTGCCTCGAAAACTTCACGCAAAGAAACATCTCGGGCAACTTCCATGTCCAAAAGAATTTTTTCAGTTTCCTTAAGAGTAAGGGTGGAGTTCTCGATAGCGTTGGAGTTATAGACGCTTTCCGGCACTTCTGCCTCATCAATCATGACCAAAAGCGAGTCCTTGCCTTTGCGAAGGGTATCAAACTCGGCTTTTAATGCCATAATCCTATCTTTGATTGGTTTTGTTATAGCCATAGGTTTGGTTAAGATTGTGAGGCTATTATAGTCTATTCATCTTAAAAAGTCAATACTTAGTGAATGGAGACCATAAAATGCCTGCTATTCACTAAATATTATTACACAATGTGGCCGACAAATAACTCTTCCTACCTAATATCCTTCACATTACTGACCCCCTTCTCTTCCACCTCCTTCAATATGACCGCTTTCTTCACAAAAATAGCCGACCGCGCCCCGGAACTTATTCCTTTGAGGGTTACGACTCCGTTTTTACAGGAAATGCTTTCGATTGGGATATCAACGGAGACGACCTTGAGAATGGCCTCTTTGATGAGACTGCGCAATAAAACTTCCTTAGTGAAGGAGTTTTGAACCCGTTTAAAATAATGACCGATTCCAAACATGGCCGAGGAATACTACCTATTCATTGGCATGGCGATATACATGAAAGACTGGTCGCCGGAGACTGGACGGATAACCATAGGGCGGTTGAGGCCGCTCAGCTGGAGGGAGAGGCTGTCGGAATCGATAGACTGGAAGCAGTCGGCGATATACTTATAATTGAAATTGATCTCAACCGGGTCGCCGGTCAAAGCCGAGTCCACCGAGGTTTTGTTCTCCCCCACGTCGCTATTCTTGGTCTGAATCTCGAAAAGCTTGCCTTTGGGATTGATCGAGACATGGATCTGATTGAATTTATCAGAGAAAATATTGGAGATTTTAAGGGCGTTGATCAGGTCTTGCTTCAGCATTATGGCTTCCGTGCTGTAGCCTTTGGGGATAATCTGGCGATAGTCCGGAAAGACGCCGTCGATCAAGCGTGAAGTTAAGTAAATCCCCCGGGCCTTGAAAGCAATAAGGTTTTTGTTAAGTTTAACTTCCATAACATCGCCCATCGTTTCTAGGATCCGGACGATATCGGCAATATTCTTGAAGGGTACCAGGATTTCACCCAGATTGAGACCAGCTGGAGCCTTGATCCTCTTCTCGGCTAGACGGAACGAGTCCGTGGCAGCGAAAACTAAGCTATCGTTTTCACGATAGACATAAACACTCGAAAGTTCCGGTTTGACGCTCGAAACCGAGGAACTGTACCAGACACATTTCAAACCTTTGACGAAAAGTTCCGGCGACAAAGAAAACTCTTGGCCGTCGGCAATCTGGGGAATAGAAGGAAAATCATCAGATGGTTGAGTCTTGATCAGGCCTTTGGATTTGGAAGTGCTCACGTGGAGATTGCCCGAAACTGTCTCCAGAGTCACCAATTGCTCGTTAGGACCGATCTGTGACACAAAAGAGGAAAGTGTGGCGGCCGGCACAGCGATCGTTTCCTCATCATTGGTTTTGACCGGCACCGAAACCTCAACCCCCAAGTCCAAATTGGTGGCTTTGAAAGTGGCCGTATTCTTCTTAACCTCGATCAGGATACAGGAAAGGACCGGTAAGGTCATGTGGCGGCCGGCAATCCGATCAACCGCTCCGATCGCTTCCTTAAGCTTTTGAAAATTTAATTCCAGTTTCATTTGATTAATTGTTTATAAGTTTTTTAAATTAAAATTTTTATTACTTATTATAGGGGTGGATAGGTGGATTGTTTTGCTGTGGCTCAATTCTTGGTTAAATTAGGATTTTAATTAAATTAACTTGTTTATATCTTTTCTTTGCTGTGGATGATAACTTTTTCTCTTTCAAACCTCACTTCTTATTCGTTCCTTATTCTCTTGTTACTCTACTTATAACCACTCAACACTCACAACTTTTCCACAGGTTACTCAGGGGTTTATCTACAGCATTGATCGAACCTGGTTGATCTCCTGGGCTAGTACGGTATCAGTCTTAACCTCTTCTTTGATCTTCTCGTAAGAGTGAATGACTGTGGTATGGTCTCGTCCGCCCAATTTGTCGCCGATCGAGGGGAAGGAAATGCTGAAGTCTTCGCGCAAAATATACATAAGAACCTGGCGCGGGCGAACAACCTCTTTGCGGCGGGTTTTGTTGTATATACTCTCTTCGTCGATATTGTAAAAATCGGAGACAACCTTGACGATATCCTTGATCATCACGGTTTTCTTGGGTTTGGCGCTATTCTTCAGGATGTTTTTGATTTCGTTTAAGTTAAGTTCGCGGTTCCGAAGCTGGGTTTGGCAGGCGATGACATTAACCAAACCTTCAATCTCTCGGATATTGTCCTCAATAGCTTGAGAAATAAGCTCGATAGACTCATTGGATAAGGTTATATTGTGCTGGGCACACTTGGTTTTGACGATAGCCATCCGGGATTCGTTGTCCGGTTCCGGTATGTCGACGATCATTCCTACACTAAAGCGGCCGCGGAGGCGCTCTTCGATGCCGGGAATGACATTGGGGTGGCGGTCAGAGGAGAAAACCAACTGGCGGCCTGTGTCGTGGAAAGTGTTGAAGAAATGGAAGAGCTCTTCTTGGAATTTATCCTTATTGGAGAAGAATTGAACGTCGTCCATGATGATGACATCGTACTTGCGGTACTTATCCTTGAAAGGTTGGACTCTTCCCTCTTGGATGGCCACGAAGAATTCCGAACCGAAGCGCTCGGAAGTCAGGTAAAAAACCTTTTTGTTGGGATAGACCTTCTTGATCTGGTTTCCAACAGCCTGGATGAGGTGAGTCTTGCCGCGGCCGGTCGAACCGTAGACGAAAAGCGGATTGTAGATCTGGCCGGGACTCTTGATAACAGCCTGGGAAGCGGCATGAGCTAGCTCGTTGAAGGGTCCGACAACGAAATTGTCGAAAGTATAGCGAGGATTCAGGTTATCTTCTTTGTTGATGTAGAAATCTTGGAGGGGCATAGACATAGTTGGCATAGATGACATCTTGCGATTGGCAGTCTCGCCCTTAGCGTCGTTTTCTTTGACGATAATGTACTCCAAAGCCCGGACATGGTCGTTCATTTGGCGAAGAATACGGAGGATCGAGTTGTGAAATTTCTTGAAAAGCCACTCTTGGGTGAATGAATTGGGCACGCCAAGGTATATAACTCCCTCCTCTTCCTTCAAAATGTTGGTTTCTTTGAACCAGGTAGTGAAATTGGCCTGCGAGACATCAGATTGGATCTCAATCAATGCCGTTTGCCACATTTTTGAGAAGTCATTCATAGGTGGAAAATTATTTCTTAAGTATATACCTGTTTATAATTATGCAAACTTGTGGAGAGGTCTTTTTTATGTTGATAAGGTGTGGACGGTTATTTGATTTGAAATTTTTTGAGAAATGATGTAGGATTCAGTCATGTCATTCACTTACAAACCAAAGAAGCGCAAGCGCGCCAAGTCTCACGGCTTTCGCGTTCGCATGAAGAAGACTGCCGGACGCAAAGTTTTGGCTCGCCGCCGCGCCAAAGGCCGCAAGCGAATTGCCGTCTAATATGCTTCCATCTTCCCAAAGATTAACCACTAAGGATTTTGAAGAAGTTATGGAAAAAGGGAGAGTTTACCACTCTTCCCTTTTTCTCTTGAGGGTCGTAACCAAAGATGAAGGGAAGGCCCGATTTGCCGCCGTAGCTCCGGTCAAGATTGCCAAGAAGGCTACGGAAAGGAACCGGATTAAACGTTTGATCTACGAAGCTATCTCGTCGCTTTACAAAAGCTTGAATCAACCGGTTTGGGTGGTCGTTATTGCCAAGGTCCCAGCTCTTACGGCTGGCCTTCCGATATTCTCCCAAGAAATGAAAGAAATCTTTGTAAAAGCGCGCCTTTTGAAGTAGAATAAGCCTTAATGTCTTACTTATATAACCTGCTCATTTTCCGGCCTCTTTATAATGGTCTGGTGGGAATAATGGACTTTGTTCCGGGAGTGGATGTTGGAATTGCGGTTATTATCTTCACTATCATTATTCGTCTTATCCTCTTCCCTCTCTCGAAGAGCGCTCTTCTCACGCAGGTTCGGATGAAGGAGATCGAACCGGAAGCTAACAAGCTCAAAGCTCAGTATGCCAATGACAAGCAGACTCAAGCATTGAAACTGATGGAGCTTTATAAGGAGAGAAAAGTTAAACCTTTCTCGAGCATCCTGCTTCTTTTTGTCCAGCTGCCCATTCTCCTGGCTCTCATCTCGGTTTTTTATAAGATAATTCCAAGCGTTCAGCCGGAACTCCTCTATAGCTTCATTGATGTGCCTGTTGCCAAAGCTACGCTTCTTGGTCTCGATCTGACGCGGAAAAGCCTGATTTTGGCTTTGATAACTGGGGTTATCCAATTTCTCCAGCTCCATTATTCGGTGGCGGCTAGGCAACAGCAGGCCTTTGCGGATAAAACTTTGAAGGATGGCGGCAAACTGGATACGGCCTCCCAGCTGGCAACCTCGATGAATTCCCAGATGAAATATTTCCTGCCTATTATCGCCTTCGCCTCGGTCTATTGGATCATTCCGGCTAGTTTCCCACAAGCGGCAGCGATCATTGCGATCTATTGGTCAGTCAGTTCCCTTTTTACTCTTGGTCAGGAAATCTATATAAAGAAGAGGCATCTCGAGAAGCGCTAAGAATAGTTGTCGGCGGCCCTGCAGAACACCACTTGTCAGAGACACGATCAGCTTTGCTCGCGCAAACCGAATCGCTCGCAAAGCTGTCTATTCTCGCGCCGCTTATTAATGTTTGCAGAACCTGGTCTTCGGCGGCGCTCCGAAATGTCCCTGACAAGTGGTGTTCTGCAGGGCCGCCTTTTCGCTAGCTGAGCCGTTCTTAATTTTTAGCACTCAAATCGAATGACCAGAGAGAAAGGTCGTTCTTATTCATGAAATAGAGGAAGTTGTCTTTAATATCCAGACTGAGATTATAGGCATCGATAACACGGTCGGCGCGGTCGATAATGGGGGTAACGAGGTGAATGCTCCCTGTTTCAGCATCGACTTGCCAGATTTTGTCGAGGGAAGAAACGCGGCCGATATACCAGTCGTCCGGATAGACGGCCGTGATCGGATCAGTCGGGACAGCACAGTAGACGGTATGAATGAAGAAATTGCCCCAGGCACACTTGTCGGCTAAAGTTTGGATGACCGCATCGACAGAATTTAGCTTAGTTACGGAATATATTCCGGTTGTGAGTTTCTTCTGATTATCCAATTGCGAGTAGAGAACATATTTGGCATCATGACTGGTCTTGCCGTTAAGAGCGAAGGCCGGACCGAGAATTTTCTTCCAGGCGCCAGTTTTGGCATTAACGAAATAGAGATAGCCAAGAGTGTTGGCCGAGGCCTTGGTGGTAATGACGATAGTGTTCTCTTCCGGCCAGTCAACATTAACTTGAAGAAGCGGGCTCGTGAAAATCTTGACCACGCTCGTGCCGTCAAACTTGGCCGTATAACCGGAAGCCTGGCTGTTTTCTTCAACTAGCATGAAAATTTTGTCACCTTTGGGTGAGACGGCATAACCGAGCATGTTGTCGGGCAAGTTTCGCCCTTTAAGCTCATAAGGGGTCAGGTTGTTGAGGTTGCTTATGACCGTGGGGGGCGTTGTGCTTGCCGTACTTGAGGCATTTGCGGGGGCTGGTTTAATGACGGGAATTATTTGCTTGACCAGGCTCGCGTAGAGAACATCGGGCGTATCAGATTTCTCGGAAAACATCGTTCCGATAAAAGCGCTTAAGTTCTTATTCCAAACACTTTCGTAAATCCTGGGGAGAATGGTATTGGAAAGGGTGGTGACGACCAGAGAGTCGCTGGTCGTTTCGTAAATGTTCCCTCGTCCTCGATCGATCCAGCGAACGCTGACCGTGGTCGTCCCTGTTTGTTTGGGCCCGGCCCAGGTTGTGCTGGCGCCATAACCGCCCACCGGGTTGCCATTAATCATTCGGAGTATTGGTACGGGTGAATTGGCTAATTCTTCAATACTCGGACTAGGGCTGGGCGTATTATCGGTACTGCTGGCGTTGTTCCCTCCTGACGGCGGACGACTGAATGGCGTAAAGCCGTTTGATGGTCGGCTGGTCGAGACTATAGGCGTAACCGTCGCTCCGGGTCCATAGAATAAGAAATACCAGTAAGCCAAACTTACGGCTAGGAGAGCGATTATGACACTAATGATGAGCCAGTGCTTTTTCATGATTATTTCTTGAGGAGAGTGGCAATTGTGGCTTTAGCCTTAGTTTGAATATCCTTGATCTTTGCTAGAGAAGCCGGGTCCGGGTTGGTTTTGGAGTAATCGGCGACAATTGTATCAATCTTCTTGGTTGCTTGATCGGCATCGTAAACCGCCCAGCGTCCTGATCCGTCATGATCAACTTTGGCATTGACTAGGGACAATTGTTCGTTCACGCCCACAACGGCATGCGAGTAGGTCACATACTTTGCTAATTGTTGTTGTTGATCGGGCAAGAGTTCGCCCTTGTATTGGGCCGCTTTGGCGTCTATTCTTTTATTACAATCGGCGACATAGTCTGGTGTAGCGATGATGCTGCAAGGATAGACAATTGCTTCGATTTCACCAGTCACAACTTTGTAGGCCTGACCAATCCTGATCTGGCTAATTTGATCGTTCATCTTAACTAGCGCTAAACAGGCGGCGTCGGCATCTTTATCGTTGGTTGAAGCAATTCCTTTGGCAACATCTTTACAAGCCTCATCGGTGTGGCTGGGGTCAGTCATTTGAACACCTATCTTGTTCAGGGCGGCCATGACCTGATTTTGGAGAGGCGTTTTTTGCTGCGTAATGTCTTTGATCTTATCCTCATCTTTCTGGACGTCGTTTCGAACGGCAGCCATATTTGTTTGGAATTCAACCGATTTGGCATGGAGATCGCTCAGGATAGAAAGTGTTACGGGATCTAGAAGTTCTTTTTTAAGTTCAATCTGCGGTACCAAAGTCGTAGAAATATTAACCAACCTAGGATCAACTGTCCGAAGAATGAGATAAGAACAAAGAACGAGTAGCAATCCCCAAAGGGCGTCCTGGGCGATTTTCAAACCATCTTTTTTCAGGTTGATCGATTCGCTGACCATGTAAGTTATTCCACCCCGGACGATCTGGAAGACGGCCGCAACAGCTGCCAAGGCAATAAGAAGATTGAAAGCATATTGGATATAGGTTTTAAAGTTAACAGTCGGCACGACAACACCGTTCCCTTGCGGGCAACTTACTCCATTCCCTGCTATGCAAGGTAAGGGGGCCAAAGAAGTGTAATCTTTGGCGCTGGCCGCAGTAGGTGTAGGTGTTGCCGCTGGAGTTTGAGCGAAAGAAATTGTGGGAACGGCCGAGAACATTAACAGTGTGGCTAGGCTGAAAATGAGTAGGATTGAAACTTGTCTTTTTTTGTTTATTGAAAAGGTCATATTAGTATTTATTGTGAACTTGTATCAGAACTGAAAATGGCCGAAAAGCCGCTGTCTGCGCCTTGAAGGATGTTCTTATTATTCCTCACGGAAAGAGTGATATTGGAAGTGCCGGCCGTATTATCGGGGGCCCGGAGAATAATCGATTGGTTTGTAGTCAATTCCGGATGCTCAATACCGTTTATAAGCCAAGTCAAACCAAGATCGCCAATACCGCTTAGGGGTTTGTTGAATCCCAGAGGAACAGCCAAAACTCCCGTTTCCCTTTGCGAGCCTATTATTATGCTATCGCGAATAGAGTAGTTGAAAAGCGGACCATAAAGAGGGTCATCGGCGTAGAAAACAATTGACGGACTGGCGAAGGACACGGTCGCGAAGGCGGCCGCTCGGACAGAACCATCGCGGGTTGAAACAGTCACGGCGACGCTGTAGGGGCGTGGAACGATCTCGCTCTCAAGGACCAGATATTGACGATTGAAGCCGGATTGATCTTGAAGGGCTTGGTTGTTCTTTTTCCATTGGTAAACCAAAGTTTTGGGATCGTATTCCTTGCCGCTTGAGTCGGCTAGATGAGGAACGGCGATAAATCGAACGGAATTTTGATAGGAAACCGGCAGCTTGCCTTTGAATAAGGGTGGAGCGTAACCGTCATTCTCGGTAATAATATCGACTGAACCTGATATGAAAGTTAAGCTGCTATTCAGGTTGGTACCATCGACGGTTACGGCAGAAACGTTCAGGATCAGTTTTCCTCCAACTGCGGGGGTGATGAGGTCTATAGAAGTTAAACCGACTCCCTTTTGGATAACCTTGCCGTTAAGTGTCCAGGTCAAAGTGGCTGAATTGATATCGGCGCTGTAACTTTGGACTTGAACAGTTACTTTCTGGCCCGGATTGGGATTGTCGATCGAAGCAGTTAGAACCAAGCCAGCGACGACTGGAACGCCTTGGGCTTGGGCTAAAGCGCCAGAAATAAGGAAAATTGAGGCAGCAATAAGGAATAGATTTCGGGTGCGCATTAAGAGTATTTTAACATGAAGCGGGCTTTTAGGGCCTGTTTACAATGAATAGTTTGAATCCTTGGATGAGTATGTTGTTGAATGGGTTGTTGGCGGTCTAACTCCATCAATATTAAGCGGTTGAAAGTTGGGATTGCGGCCATTGCCGAGCAATTCCGCTTTGGAATCTTGAGGCAAGCGGCGGCCGTCTTGGTAAAGAGGCTTTCGAGCTGTCTTGTGGCCGGGATTACTTAGGGATATTCCGGTTTTATCCTCAAGACGAATTGAACCGAGCATGATAGCCATGGCCACGACGATTGTCGGCAATTCTTGAATTAAAGGGATCAATTCGGCGATCATGGAAACAGCTCCGGTAACAAGCCGCCCCGGCTTGAGAAAGCCGCAGCCTTTTTTCCAGAAATAAAGGCTGGCGCAAACCCAGAAAATTGGTCCGACAAAATTACCAACGAAAGGTATGAGAGATAATGCGTCTGCAAAAAGCGCCAAGAGAATAAGGATAGCGACGCTCGTGTTATTGATGCGGGAACCGGCACCGCTCAAAAGTCCCGAAGCCGAGCCCGTCAGTCCCTTTTTGGTCTGCTTTTCCTGAGGGTTGGGTGACTTTTGGTCCATAGGGTAATTATAACAGAGACCTTCACTGCCCTGCCGCTTCCAATTCTTTCTTTGCTTGGGCGATCTGCATAACTTGGGCCGGGTTGGTTGTAATTATTTGATCTTCGGTATAAGAAGCCACGATCTTGATCGCTACATGCTTCAGACCGACGAAGAACATCCCCTCCCCCACATCAGATTCCAGAAGTAAGTACTTTTCTTCATCAGTCAGGTTGAAGGTTTGTTGGATATGGTCAATGACGGTTGGCGATTGCTTCAGGAGGACCTGGATCGAGGAGTTGGTGAGGATTGGCATGCCGTAAGGTGATTTCAAGAAGTCGTCCACGTCTTGAGTAATGGTTGCTAGGCCCAGGAAATATTTGCGGCCTCTTTTGGCTAAGCCAAAGAGGAAGGAGGCGGTGTCTTCTGATTTCATCATCCACCAAGCCTCGTCGATGACCAGGAGGCGCTTCTTCAGATTCTTGCGAATAGCATTCCAGATATAGTGCGTGACGATGTACATAGCCACCGGCTTCAGTTCATCTTCCATATCACGAAGTGAAAAGACTACGAATTTGCTATTGATGTCGACATTGGAAGGCTGGTTGATGAAGCCGGCCCATGTTCCTTTGGTGTACTTTGTCAGTCTTTGGACCAAAGAATCGGCCCCTTCCATGCCGGCCAAGACTAATTCAAAGTCGGAAAGAAGTGGTGGTTCGATCGAGCGGAAGTCTGATTCGGCCGTAATGTCTTTCAAAGCGTAAGTTTCGGTGATAGCCCGGTCGATAATAGCGTCTTCTTCCTGAGAAAGACCGCCTAGCATGATCCGGAAAAGGCCCACCAAGTTGATGATGTTGGAACGGAGAACGTCGCTGGCTGATTCATCTTCGCGCGGTATTGGCAAGTCGAAAGGATTGATGTGGTGTTCGGAATTCAATGAAATGTTGAAATATTTACCGCCGGTGGCCGTCGACATATATTCATATTCCTTTTCCGGATCGATGACGATAACATCGGTATCGAACATTAGAGTCCGGAGGATTTCCAGTTTAGTGCAATAAGATTTGCCGGCTCCGGCCACGGCGAAAGTGACGGAGTTGTAGTTCTCGAGGAGGAAACGGTCAAAGAGGACCAAAGAGGAATTGTGGCGATTGATGCCGTAAAGAATACCCTTATCCGAAGTCAGGTCGAAAGAGACGAAAGGAAAAAGCGAGGAAAGGGGCGAAGAATTAAGTTTGGAATGAACAGCCAGGAGATCGTCGCCAACAGGAAGAACGCTTTTGAAGCCTTGTTCCTGCTGGAAGAGGGCCGGTTTGACATAGACGAGCTTGGATTCGAGGATCGATTTGACCTCGGATTCGAGCTTATCAAGCTCGCCGTCGGAGTCGGCGAAGATGGTGATATAGACTCCAACGTCGAAAAGATGCTCTTGAGCTTGCATGAGCTGGTCGCGGAGAGTTTCGAGATCCTGATAAGCCGTGTCGAGAGCCGGGTCGCGAACCAAACCCTTCTCTTCTCTCCTGGAGATCTGGCTTTGAACTTCGGCCACCTTTTTCTGGAAGTGACT
>JBAYFW010000011.1:0-16190 GCA_041667005.1 Minisyncoccota bacterium
AATAATCCCATCCTTATCGGTGAAGCTGGTGTTGGTAAAACAGCCATTGTCGAAGGATTGGCTCTGCGGATGTCCCAAGGCGATATTCCCGAATCTCTCAAAGACAAAGAGCTGGTCTCTCTCGACCTCGGTTCGCTCATTGCCGGTACCAAGTACCGCGGCGAATTCGAGGAAAGGTTGAAAAATATTTTGAAAGAAGTCGAGAAAGCCGACGGCAAGATCATTCTCTTCATCGACGAGATCCACACTATCGTCGGGGCCGGCGCTTCCGAAGGCTCCATGGATGCTTCCAATATGTTGAAGCCGGCTCTCGCCCGCGGCGAACTTCGAGCCATCGGCGCCACCACGCTCAAGGAATATCAGAAGTACATCGAGAAAGACCCGGCCCTGACTCGCCGCTTCCAGCCGGTTTTCGTTAATGAACCTTCAGTTGAAGATGCTATTGCTATCCTGCGCGGACTCAAGGAGAAATACGAACTTTTCCACGGCGTTAGGATCACCGACGACGCCATCACCTCGGCCGTCACCTTAGCCAGCCGCTACATTAGCGACCGTTTTCTCCCCGATAAAGTCGTCGACCTCATAGACGAGGCCGCTTCCTCTCTGCGTATCTCGCTCGAGAATATGCCGCCTCAGCTCGAAGAGACCCGCCGCAAGATCATGCGTTTGGAGATCGAAAGGGAAGCTTTGAAGAAGGAAACCAATAAAATTTCCAAAGCCCGCACCGAAGCCATTCAAAAAGAGATTGCCGATCTCAAGGAGAGCACATCGGAGTTGGAACTTAAGTGGACCAATGAAAAGGAGACCATTGCCGACATCAAACGCCTCAAGAAAGAGCTGGAAGTTTTGCGCATCGAGGGCGAGGCGGCCGAAGCCCGGAGCGATCTTTCCAAAGCCGCCGAGATTCGCTACGGCCGTTTGCCGGCCATCGAGAAGGAGTTGGAGCAAAAGAACAAGAGGCTGAAGAAGCTTCAGTCTTCACGTCGTATCCTCAAGGAAGAGATCAATTCCGAAGATATTGCCGGAGTCGTTTCCCGCTGGACGGGTATTCCGGTTTCGCGGATGCTCGAGTCCGAAGCGGCCAAGCTAACCCGGATGGAAGAAGATCTGGGCCGCCGGATCGTCGGCCAGAAAGAAGCTGTCGAGAAGATCGCCAATACTATCCGCCGCTCCCGGGCCGGCATCGCCGATCCCAATCGTCCCATCGGCTCCTTCATCTTCCTCGGTCCGACCGGCGTAGGTAAAACCGAACTCACCAAAGCTCTGGCTGAATTCCTTTTCAATGATGAGAAGGCTTTGATCCGCGTCGACATGTCGGAGTTCATGGAAAAACATTCCGTCTCCAAGCTCATCGGCGCGCCTCCTGGTTATGTCGGCTATGACGAGTCAGGCGGTTTAACCGAGACGGTCCGCCATCGTCCCTATTCCGTGATTCTTTTCGACGAGATCGAGAAGGCTCACCCGGAAGTTTTCAATGTGCTCCTCCAAGTTCTCGACAACGGCCGCCTGACTGACTCCAAAGGCCGGATCGTCAATTTCCGCAACACGGTTATCATCATGACTTCCAATATCGGCGCCCAACACATCGAGAAAATGGAGAAGCTGGGCTTTGCCAAGAATAGCGACAATCACGACCGCGATAACTATGCAGAAGCCAAGAACCGCATCAATAGCGCCCTCAAGGATTATTTCCGCCCGGAATTCCTGAACCGCATCGACGACATTATCATCTTCGATATTCTTTCACCTGAATCGATCCGCGATATTGTGGAGATCCAAGTGGGCGAGATTGTCAAACGCCTGGCTGACAAGCAAATCGATCTGACCTTGGCTCCGGCTGTTTATGAATACCTGGCCAAAGAAGGTTACAACCCGCAGTATGGCGCCCGCCCTTTGCGCCGCCTTATTCAGAATAAGATCCTGACTCCGGTGGCTAACTTGCTTATTTCCCAAGAAGTTTCCAAGGGCGGCAAGATCTTCGTCGACCTTACTACTACCAAAGATTCAGCCACAGGTGAAAAGACCGAGAAATTTACTTTTGATGTCAAGAAAAAAACTCGAGGGGAAAGTCCTATTATTGTGGGGAATTTGGTGGGAGAGGGGAGGAAGTAGGGTTGATTTATAGATAGAATTTCCTTTTTGTTCAAAAGTGCTAGAATTGCTTGAATGAAAGAAGATACTATTCAAATATATGTTTCCAAGATTATCGCCGAATTCAATAGTGGTCAGGCGACAGAGCATGCCTATCGTCCGGCTTTGAAGTTTCTTTTTGAGTCTTTGGTTCCAAAACTGCAAGCTATAAACGATCCAAAACACTCTGAACATGGAGCGCCTGACTTCGCACTCATGCGTTCAAGGGAATTGAGCGCCGGATATGCCGAGGCTAAGGACTTAAAAGTTATTCTTGATGAGACTGAAAAAGGCGAGCAGATGGGGCGATACCTTGAATACGGCTCGTTAATTCTTACGAATTACCTTGAGTTTCGTTTCTATCGACATGGGAACAAATATGGTGAACCGATTATCATCGCCAGAATTATTGGGAACGAGATTGTCCCAAACGAAAGAGCTTATCCCGATTTGGAAGATGCAATTAGGACTTTTTTGACGCAAACCGAGGCTATTACTTCTAGCACGAAACTAGCAGAAATCATGGGAGATAAAGCTCGTCGTATTCGGTCAAAAGTCAGTGAGTATGTTTCCGACTCGCATGAGCGCAATGAAGACATTCGTCGTATGTACGATTCTTTCAAAAAGATTCTCATTCACGATTTAACCGAGGAACAATTTTCCGATATGTATGCTCAGACACTTGTATACGGTCTATTTGCCGCCCGCTATGAAGATAAGACTCCTAGGGATTTTACTAGGCAAGAAGCTCGCGACCTTGTGCCGCACTCCAATCCATTTTTACGCGGTTTTTTTGATCATATTGCCGGGGCAAACTTCGATATCCGTCTATCCATTATCGTTAATGAGCTATGTGAAGTGTTTAGAAATGCCGATGTACACGCACTCATGCATCAGTATGCCACCCAAAAAGGCCTGCTTGGTGATGATAAGGAATCAGCCGATCCCGTTATTCATTTCTATGAGGATTTCTTGAAGGAGTACGATTTCGAACAACGCAAGAAGCTCGGAGCCTTTTATACGCCGTTACCGGTTGTTCGGTTTATTATTCGCGCCACTGATTATCTTTTGGAAAAAGAATTTGGTCTTGCGGGCGGTCTTTCAAACACTTCGAAGATTGAAATTAAGACCACAAAGCAAGGTAAGACCGCCAAAGAATCAATTCATAAAGTTCAAATCCTTGATCCAGCTACCGGCACGGGTACTTTTCTAAACGAAACGGTCAAACATATCTTTAGTCGCTTTAAAGGACAGGAAGGCCGTCTACAATCTTATGTTGAAAATGATCTACTGCCTCGTTTGCATGGTTTTGAGCTTATGATGGCACCTTATACTATTGCTCACCTCAAGATTGCAATGACTTTGCATGATCATTGTATTACGGGTCTCAATCATCGTTTGGGTGTTTATTTAACCAACTCGCTTGAAGAAGGCGTCAAACTCGAAGATTCGCTTTTCGGATTTGGTTTTGGTCAAAGTATTACCGATGAAAGCAAAGCCGCCTCGAAGATTAAGAACGAGACTCCGATAATGGTTGTTGTTGGTAATCCGCCGTATAGCGTGAGTTCGTCGAATAAAGGGGAGTGGATACAGGAGCTTATTAAGGACTATAAGAAGGATCTGGGTGAACGGAAGATAAATCTTGATGATGACTACATCAAGTTTCTTCGTTTTTCTGAACATTTTATTGAAAAGAATGGTAGTGGTATTGTGGCAATGATTACCAATAATTCGTTCATTGATGGGATTACGCATCGCCAAATGAGAAAGCATCTGCTCGAGACTTTTGACGACGTTTATATTCTCGACTTGCACGGTAATTCCAAGAAATACGAAAAGGCTCCGGATGGCGGTAAAGATGAAAATGTCTTTGATATTCAGCAAGGTGTATCCATATCCATTTGTGTTAGAAAAGAAGGAAAAAAATCAGGATTAGGAAAAGTGTATCATGCGGAATTGTGGGGAAAGCGCGAAAATAAGTTTGATTCACTTAACAAAAGCGATTTGGTAACGATGAAGTGGAATGCCCTTAAATATTCCGAACCATATTACTTCTTTGTCCCAAAAGATTTTGGCGAGAGTAAGGAGTACAAGGGAGGATTTGATTTGAATGAATTGCTTGCTGTAAATAGTAGTGGGGTCGAGACACAGAACGATAAAGTAAATATCTTTTTTACATCTACTGACGCGGAGATTGTTTTAAATGATTTTATAACAGTTGATGAATTAGAACTAAAGAGAAAGTATGATCTTGCAGATGGGCGTGATTGGAAGATTGGGACTGCTAAAGCGGATCTATCAAAGAATGAAATAAAAAGTAAAGATATTCAATACCGGCCATTCGATTCAAGGTTTACGAATTTTACTGGTGTTACAAAAGGTAATATGGCTTATCCTCGTTTTGAAGTGATGAAAAATTTTGTAAACCAGAATGTCGGTCTAATATTTAAACGAGGGTTTAGTGAAGATAAATCTGCACCTGGTTTTGCGAGTAAATATATCATTGATAGAAGAAGTTGGAGTAGAGCGGGTATGCAAGGGGCTGAAGTAATTGCACCTCTTTATCTTTATGCCGACGATGGCTCAAGGGTACCCAATCTCAAAAAAGAAATCGTTGAGCAAATCGAAAAGATTGTGGGTAAAGTTTCGCCAGAAGATATCTTTGACTACATTTACGCAGTTCTACATTCGCCAACTTATCGCGAGAAATACAAGGAATTTTTGAAGATTGATTTTCCGAGGGTGCCGTATCCGAAAGATACAGGGTCATTTAAGTCATTAGTGGCTTTGGGTAAGGAATTGCGGGAGCTTCACTTAATGGAGTCGCCGAAGCTAAATGATTATGCAAAATTGACGAGTTTTCCGGAAGCGGGAAATGATATGGTTGAGGCGAAGTATCCAAAGTATGAGAACGGTAAAGTATTTATCAATAAGACTCAATATTTTGGCGGCGTGCCGGAAATTGCCTGGAATTTTTATATTGGCGGTTATCAACCGGCCCAGAAGTGGTTAAAGGATAGAAGGGAGAGGAAATTGACGAGTGATGATATTATTCATTACCAAAAATTGGTGATGGTGCTGGTGGAGACGGGGAGAGTGATGGGGGAGATTGATAAAATCTAATATGACCTACCCTCTTATAATTTTAGGGGCAGGGGCATCATATGATTATTCAGTTATAAGCAAGGGGATTGCACCGTTGACGAAGGATCTTATTAGCGAGCCGTTCATTGATGTCAATTTGTTGAATGATTATGACGATGTCGCAAATTTACTTTCTTCTATTGCTAATCAAGTCAAATCAGGTGCGACAACATTTGAGCATGCACTTCAGGATATCAAGGACGGTTCAGAAAAATTGCCACACATTAGAAAGCAATTTATTGCCCTAGAATTTTATCTGAAGAAACGCTTTACGGACATTTCTTTAAAATCATATCCGATTAATAATTACAAGACCTTGATTGAAAAAATCAAACGGTATAATGATGGGCATGCCTGCGTTGTAACATTTAATTATGATTCATTTTTTGAGAGAGCTTATAAGCAAGGTGGGTTTCAAACGATGAGCGACTATACTCAGGATAATTTGAAGATAATTAAGCCTCACGGCTCACATGATTGGTTGTACATCAATCAAAAAAATCAATACACGAGGTCTGAAAATATTAGTGATCTCGAGTTGTATCAAAACGATCCTGATTTTATATCAAGACTGCGCGGGCAGACAAATCCACCAGATCCATACCATGAAATATACATAAATAAAAGGGAGGCATCTGGAAGTGAGGCTTATGCTAAGTTTCCCGCAATTGCAGTTCCATTACAGGAGAAGCAGGAGCATATTTGCCCGCAGAAACATTTTTCGGTTTTAGAGACTTCCATACAGAATGCCGACCGAATTTTAATAATTGGTTGGAGAGCGGCCGACAAATATTTTATAGATATACTTAATAAAAATCTTCGAAATAAAGTTGATATTACTTGTGTTGCCGAAAGTAGTAAATCTGTACATGAGATTCAGAATAATCTTATAAGATTAAACATGATTAAGAAGTTTAATCTCGTTAGTAGTGGTTTTTCCGGATTTGTTGCCGGTAATGACTGCGTAAAAATTTTTGCATAACTAAATACGACACAAAAATTGCTGACTATGCTAGACTTGCTCGGTTCAATTTGTGCTATACTTTAGCTAACTAACATGCTTTACAATAATACCCCAAAATACACACAAGATGTGGATTCGGCTTTGCTGGCCTTTAGTGTCCTGAGAAAACTGGGTGCCGGAAACGTTAAGACTTTTGAAGAAAGGCTGAGATCACAAAAGATACAATACCTCGCGCAGGTATTTAGTGTTTCGCCTGCGTATAATTTTAGTCTCTACATTCACGGCCCATATTCTCCCGGGCTAGCAAATGATCTGTTCATGATTGAGGAACAAAAATTAAAGCCCGATCTGTCTGACTTTATTCCCGATATATTGAACGAAAGATTTGGGAGATTGTCGGCTTTCATTAAAGCTAAAGATAATAGGTGGCTAGAATTAGTTAGCACTGTCCATCTTTTTGTAAAAAGATTGGGCTATAGCGAAGCCAAGTCTGCAAAGGAACTCAGAAATTGGAAGAAAGCCTCTGAAAAGGAAGTGGAAGAATCGTTTATTGCCTTAAAACAAATACCATGACTACCGCAACATTGGAAAAAGTTAACATAAAAAATCTTGAACAGTTTGTGCCGAAGACGGATTATTTGGAGATGAAAAACATACCATCAAGCAAAGATTGGCAGGTATTAGAAATATCTGTAAAGAACGACAATCCTGATTATGTTGATTCAAACAACACTGATGATTTTGTCGACCTTGAAATTACACTAAGGAAGGGTAAAAGAGTCGGTTTTTTTAGAGAATAATACCTACCATTATGGCTAGCACTGAGTTATCAGAAAAGTGGTATTACGACGCATGTACTCTCGATCATAGGCTTGCAACTTATGGCGAAATAATTAATAAAGGACATAAGAGCTACACAAGCCATCTTGCCGTTGGTGAAGCGTGTTCAAGCTGCCTGCTGAAAGCCGGCGATACAAAAAATTACGAAATTTTGGATTTCTTTGTAGATCTATTGAAAAAGCTTCGGAATATTGAGCAATTAGAGATTGTAAGCAATGATCATGTGGAGTCGATACTTAGAAAGATAAGTGAAATTGTTCCGGTACTATCTATTACCGATTCATTACATTTAGCAACTGCGTTGCGAGAGCAGTGCTGTGTCTTTAGAACTATCGATAATGATTTCAATGGTTTAACAAAATCGGTTTGTGAGGAGCTTGCGCACGAAAACGGTATGTCACGATTTGCCGTTTCTTCAATGAGTCCAAAAGATAGAGAGCAATTATTTCGTGATAAGAAAGTAGTGAACAGAAAGAAAAAGTGAGTTGACTATCCTTTTTGGAATGATAACCTACTTAGTATATGAGCAAGAACCGGAGCGATATTTTGGCCGAAATTGAGAACAAGCTGAACGATCTAAATCTTGAAGAACTCCAGGCTCTTAACCGCAGAATCGTTGAAAGGTTGCGCCTCATGAGAAATATGAGACAAGCCAAAGAAATGGTCAAATTTTCAATAGGAGATCCGGTATCATTCAATCACGACGGCGAAGTCGTATTTGGCATCGTTCGGAGGCTAAATCGCCGTTCGATTACCGTTTCAACCGATACTGGCATGGAATGGTTGGTCTCTCCAAGTCATCTTTCGAAAGTTGTTGGGGTAAAATAAACAATGACTAAGTCGATACTACTTTTCTCGACCATATTCGAGACCGAACTGCGGGAGATCTGCGACCATGGCGTTTGGGGACGCGGGAGGGATTATTACTCGGAGGGAGCGGTCATGGAATGGTCTTTGGTCAGCCTGGAACCCGATAGTCTCAAAATAGAGGGTACCGTGTCCGGGTCGTACGAATACGAGACGGAGATTATTTTCAATAATAGCGATCTCATCATAACCAAAGCTCAATGTTCATGTCCGTATTCATTGGGATGCAAACACATTGTCGCTCTCGGTCTGTGTTTCCAAAATCTTTTACAAGCATTTGATCGGGCCGTCGAGTCGGATTTTCAGCAAGGACAAAACGATGATAGTTTACACGATCGCATCCTTAGGTTCTCGAGAGATTCATTTCGTGGAGACAACCATTTTAAAAAGGGAGAGGGAAATATTAGTGAGAAAGACAATGAACGATCTCAATTCCTTAGCAAACTGAAGGCCTTGGGTCTGCCGGTCGAGATGATGGGGGAAAAAATGATATCGGAATTGTTTTTTCTGAAGAGTCAGAGCGCGGATCATTCGTCGACTGTCCCTCCGACTTCTCTTCTGCCTACAAACACGGCGGAAGTGGAAAAGCCGGTCGCGGATCTTTCCGAATATTATGTCCGCTTGGATTACAGGCTAGACCCTCAACTCTGTCGGAAGGATTCGCCGTATATGAGCACAAGCCTCAAGAAAATCCTGGCCCGCTCCGATCTTTCTTCTTCCCAGCGGGAACTTTTGGAGTGTCTGAAGAGTAAAGAATTTGCGAACGAAAACAAGGAACGGGATTTGGCTCGTCTGGCCGAGCTTATGGAAAAGAGCGGAATTCAAGCTTCGACGCAGAGTTACTCGTATTCTTATTATTATGATTTCAAACCGATCTCTTTTGGGGTGGAAAAAATAGCCAAACTCAAAGCGGTATTGAGTTATAAAGCGCGGGTTCGGTATGACGGCGCCATTCGGCATACTTTTATCTTGACCATGCCGGAAACATATTGGGGTCGTTCAAGCGGTTACGGTTACGGCACACAGAAGTATCTGGTTGCCGGCGGAAATCATGTCGCCCATGTCACGGACAAAAAGATCACGCTTTATCCCATGCCCGCTCTCTTGGCGTCCATTGTCGGTCGTGTTGATACCGATTACAAATATGACGATTACTTTTATATAAAGGGGAGTGCAAGCGATCGATCTCGTTTGGCCGAACTTACCGGTGAGGACGTAAGCCGTTACGAAGAAATTAGGCGGCTGGCCGTCCAATATCTTGATCTGTCGGAAGTTCCGCCGGAGTACGAAGTCATCAAGGGAAATGATCAAACAAAAAGTTTTGTGGTTGAATACGATTCGAAGGAAGAACGGCTGAATATTTCGGCCATCATTGATTACGGCTCAATCAAACAAGATGTGGCCGAGAGCGTTTGCGTAAAGAATACCAAGGGCGTCAAAAGCCTGGCTATCAGGGAGGAGTGGCGAGTAAAAGACACCCACAGAATAGTTGTTCAAAATAAAACAATCCAGCTGGCCAAGATTGACGAAAAAGCCGAGATCTCCTTTTTTGAAGAAATCAGAAACAATTCGGAAACCTTGGGCTTCACCCGATCAGCGCGATGTGTCATGGAAGGTCAGTCGAAGATTTTGAAATATCTCAAGAACACCTGGCCCAAACTACTGACCTACGCGGACAAACACAATTACCCGGTTATTTTCATCAAGGACAAACCCAAGTATGAGGAGGCTCATTTCCGAGCGGACTTCAAGATCGATCTGGACGCGGACAACGATTGGCTCTATTTCGATCTGGACTGCTATTGCGGGCCCGATAAGTTGACTCTTGACCAGATAAGGCGATTTATCCAAGATGGCGATACCGTATTTCGTAAAGAAGACGGAACTTTTCTGGAGATCACCAACCGTTCGGAATTGGAAAGGTTGGTGACTATGCTCAAAAGTTTTGAGGCCAAGGAGAACGGCTTTGAAGGCAAGCTCTATCACGCGACCGAGCTCCAATATGTGGCCACTTCCTCCAAACATTACACTTCGGCCCGGGCCGAGAGCTTCAACAGCTTTCTGAAAAGCGCCACCAGCGGCAAGCCGGTAAAGCCCGTAAAGATTCCTGTTTCTTTTGACAAGGTTCTGCGACCCTACCAGAAGGAAGGCGTCCATTGGCTGCATTTCCTGAGGAGTTTCCGTTTTGCCGGCATTCTGGCCGACGACATGGGTCTGGGCAAAACCATTCAAGCCCTGACTATTCTATCGGACACTTCGATCCCTGGGCGGCCTTCGGTCGTCATCTGTCCCAAATCCCTGCTTTTCAACTGGCAGAACGAAGCACGAATGTTCGCTCCTCATCTCAAAGTTTTGGTTTATGAAGGTGGTCCGGAGTCGAGATCTAGTCTTGCCAGAAAATTCAAAAAATACGACCTCATCATAGTAAGTTACGCTACCTTCAAGACCGACGAAAGCAAGTTCATAATCAAAAATCTCCGTTTCAACTATGTCATTCTCGACGAAGCTCAGTTCATCAAAAACCATGCCAGTAAGAACGCCCAGATTACCAAGAAGGTCAACGCCGATTATCGCCTGGCTCTTACTGGCACTCCACTAGAAAATAATGTTTCGGAAATCTGGTCAATTTTCGATTTCTTGATGCCAGGCTTTCTGGGTAAATACGAGGATTTTCGGAAACGATTTCACAAACCGATCATGGATGGGGGAGACCGTTTGGCTTTGGAACATCTCCGCCGCAAGATCGCCCCTTTTATGCTGAGGCGGACCAAAGGCGAAGTTCTTCTCGATTTGCCGGCCAAGATCGAGCAGGAGGCGATCTGCGAGCTCGGCAAGGATCAAAATGTCCTTTACCAACAGATTCTGACCAAGGTCAAATACGAAATCTTTCAGACCGTAAAAGAGAAGGGATTCAAAAATTCCCAAATCCACATCCTGGCCGGTTTGACCAAGCTTCGGCAAGTCTGCAACCATCCGGCCCTGCTTCTTGAGGACAAGCTGAAGAGCTGGAAAAAACATCCATCGGCCAAGCTCGATCTGGCTTTGGAGTTGGTGGATGAGGCGGTTAATGGGGGACACAAGGTCCTTATTTTCAGCCAATTTACTTCGATGCTAGATATTTTGGCCAATGCTTTTGACGAGAAATCTTTCACTTACCTCTATCTTTCCGGCAAGAGTCGCAACAGGCAGGAGCTGGTTGAAAGTTTCAATAACGATCCCAAAGTCTCGGTATTCCTCATCAGTCTCAAAGCCGGCGGCACCGGTCTCAACCTGACCGCCGCGGACACCGTCATCATCTTTGATCCGTGGTGGAACCCCAGCGTCGAAGCCCAGGCGGCCGACCGCGCCCACCGGATCGGACAGAAGAAAACAGTCAATGTCTATCGACTTTTGACCAAAGGCACCATCGAAGAGAAAATCCAAAGTCTCAAGAATAAGAAAAAGACCCTATCGGACGCTCTGGTGGATTCGAGCGGTCAGCTTTTCAACAAGCTGACCTGGGATGATGTGAGGGGGTTGTTTGAATAGGGGTTTGGCGTTGCGGATAAGCGGGTTTTGTTATTTATGGGGTTGGGTGAGACCATGTCAGACATGGTCAGATGCGCGGCATGTCCGGAATTAGCACTTTCCTGGGGGAAAGTGGTAAAAAAGAGGGTGGTGTTTCGGGCGTTCCCGAGGCGAGGCCTCGGGAAAACTTAAAGCGATCATGCCGACGCAGCGGAATATTTTAAAACACACGGTGGTTATGTATGGAAGTTCACGGATTCTTTTTGAGGAATATAATTATGTGATGCTTAAAGATTTCGATAACTGGAACTCGCTCAAGAAGAACCTCGATGTCTCTGGCTTCAACTGCTTTTATCATGAGAGGGAGGTTTGGTGGTGTTCACTAGGAGTTAATATCGGATTTGAGGAAGATGGTAAGGGTGCTCAATGGGAAAGGCCAGTCTTGATTGTGCGAGGATTCAATCGTCAACTTTGTTGGATTGCTCCATTATCTACCACATTAAGAACTGGTAAATATCATGTGCCGGTTGGTTTAGTTGACGGTAAGTCTGTTTCGGCCATAATCTCCCATCTTCGACCAATCGATACGAAGCGTTTCATTAATAGAATAGGTTATATAGATCAATCTTCCTTTGATAAAACAAAACAGGCTATCAAAGATTTACTCTGATAACCTGCCTGTTTTTCTCCCTCTTTCGAGGGCGGGCCCGAAGGCATTTATGGTGTTATTGTATCGAATCAGCCGTAATTGTCAATAGATCGTTAAACTTAAAAGGGGGATGGATTAATTTAATAAACAAAAAATCCCGCATTTAGCAAGATTCTTTGTTGTGCCTGACATCAGCTTTAATGCCGATAGGGACTGACGCCCCGCAAGCAAAACGTTCTTTCTCCCTCTTTCGAGGGCGGGCCCGAAGGCATTTGTGACTTAATTGTATCAAGCCTGAAAACGATGTCAAAAAGATAGGCTAATCGAACCACTTTCCCCAAGGAAAGTGCACAGAAGAGAACATGAAACTTCCAGAAGTCCGACCTCTGGGAAACCAAAACGGCCTAAAATAAGGCTACTTTGGCGATATAAGCCTTCCCGATGTCGGACATCGGGAAAACGCTGACTAAGTTCACATACATATTGCACTCATTAATCAAATGGGCGCAAAATGAAAATTCATTGCAAATACACAGGGATTAAGGGGTTTGTGACCGTCTACGATCGTGCGGTAAGGTATGCGTATATGATTACCGCCGAAGCTAAAAGGAAGCTCAAAATCCTTGAACATTGGAAGAAACATAGCCTCCAATCAGCCATTGATGCTTTTGATGTCTCAGAAAGGACTCTTTGGAACTGGAAAGCTAAACTAGATGCAAATGGCGGTAAGCCGGAGGCCTTGAACCATGGCAAAATGGCTCCTCAAAAGAAAAGGAGAAGGATCTGGGATTCTCGCATTTTAGATGAGATCAGAAGACTTCGAAGTCCGGAAGTGCATCCCAATTTAGGCAAAGAGAAGATCTACCCGTTGCTTCGGGATTTTTGTGATGCATTCGGCCTTGGCGAATGCCCGAGTCCGATGACGATCGGTAGGCTCATTAAAGACATGGGAGGCCTTAGAACCGCTCCTCAAAAGATCACCGGCACCGGCAAGGTGAAGAAAGCCAATCGTCAGAAAGTACTCAGGAAGCCCAAGGATTTGATACCCTTGTATCCGGGGCATGTCGTTGCTCTAGATACCATCGAGAAGCAAAGAAACGGCCGGAGGATGTATATCCTGACCGCAATCGACATTTACACCAGGACGACATTCGCAATCGCGACCAGATCGCATTCTTCAAAGACCTTCGCGCACTTCTTTTACCTCATAACGGAGCTCTTTCCTTACGAGATTAAGAATGTCCTGACCGACAACGGCAGCGAGTTCAAGAAGTATCTGGACACTTTCCTCGCGGAAAGCGGCATTACGCATTACCACACCTACCCCAAGACTCCCAAAATGAATGCTCACTGCGAGAGCTTCAACGGCACCATCCAGGATGAATTCGTGGACTTCAATGTGAATCTTCTCTTCGACAATACGACTAAGTTTAATGAAAAAATGAGGGTGTATTTGGAGTTCTACAACACCAAGCGGGTACACTGCGCTTTCAAGAACAAGAAGGCCCCTCTTGAGGTCTTAACCGAGTCCGAGTATTATTTGAAGAAATTACCAAGAGAGTGCAAAAATGGGTGGACCTATTCAAACGCTTGACAATCTCCGCCACTATGCTATACTACTACCGAATTCGAGCACCTTTAAAGCCTACTGATTTTCCGAGGACTGGAACCCTTGGATATCCGGCCTAGAAAGCTGCTCGACACGAATAGTGGGCGAGTGCCCACGGAAAGGAACAGATGAACAAGTCCCCGCCGGGATTCAGCCTGTTGTTGGATCTCCATGTTGTTGTCTCCTTGAATGTCAAAAATCACTCCTCCGCCACCGTGGCGACGCCCCGGGCCTGATCGTTAACTGGCCCCGGCGACGCCCAAGTCCAAAAGGAATACCGATGAAACCCACGTAGTTGCCGCCAGAGAATATGCACCCGCATGAGCTCTGGCGGCTTTTACTTTACACGGAACTATCCGCATACCAATTTAACCACTTTACTACAGGAAAGTGCTCAGAGGAGAAGAGTCTCCCGAGGTCTCGCCTCGGGAAATCAATAAAAAAGCCACGGTGCCGAGTGGGCGAGCCGTGGCTGCTTGATTACGAATTTTCCAGTTCCTCCAGACGTTTCTCCTTGAACTTTTCAATCTCTCCCGGGTCATATTTCCTGTTTTTGTTAGAACCGCGGTCCCGAAAAAGCATTTCGCCGCGCTTATCCTTGATGATGTGGCCTATGACAATGCGGACAGCATTGCTTTCATTTGCATGGAGGATGATTTCTACTTCATCGACAAGTTCAAATCCTTCAGCTTTCAACATTGTTGCCTCAGAGGCGCGGGTATTCAAACCCTCTTGATGACGCTGACCTCTCATCTTCATGTCGTGGTTGAATGCTCTATCCTGCCAAGATTCAGTTCCCATAAACTCCTTTCTTTTGGTCTAAGAAAACCTTAACATTCGCAACTGACAGTGTCAATTCCGTTTTTTCTGCGAGGTGCTACCTAGGTGGCACCTCTATTTGTATCCTTTCCTTTTTCATGTTACAATCCGCCCACAATGTCAAACACAGGCTCCAAAATTTCAGGCTCTAAGAAAAATAAGCTACCCGCCGGACAGGACAAGATCGTGGTCCGAGGTGCTCGGACGCACAATCTCAAGAACATTACGGTCGAGATGCCGCGTAATGCCATGATCGCTATTACCGGCCTTTCCGGCTCCGGCAAATCATCCCTGGCCTTTGATACCATATTCGCCGAAGGGCAGAGGCGCTATGTCGAATCCCTCTCCGCTTACGCTCGCCAATTTCTCCACAAAATGCAGAAGCCCGATGTCGACGAGATTAGCGGCCTTTCGCCCGCCATTTCCATCGACCAGAAGTCTCGCTCCAATAACCCCCGCTCAACTGTCGCCACCATTACCGAGATTTACGATTATCTCCGCGTTCTTTTTGCCCGCGTGGGAGTGCCTCATTGTCTCGTCTGCGATCGTCCCATCAAGCGCATTTCCAAAGAAGAGATCCTTGAGACAATTCTCCGTACCGTCACCACCCGTACCAGCCAGACCAAGAAAGTTTACGGCGTTGATATCACTACCGCCAAGATCCGCATCTACGCTCCCGTCGTCGTCGGCCGCAAAGGCGAATACTATCAGATGCTCTACGACTTCTTGAGCAAAGGCTACGAGCGCGTCCGCATCGACGGTACGCCTTTCCGCTTGCGCGAGCAGATCGTTCTCGAGAAGAATAAGAAGCACGACATCGATCTTCTCGTTGACGAGATTTTTATTTCCGAAATAACTTCCAAGGACACTAAAACTTCAGATAATGCCCGTGAACGATTGTCTGAATCGTTAGAGAAAGCTATTGAGGAAGCAGGTGGACTCATAAAGATTGAATACCCCGGAGCTGCTGTCATCCCCGCGTCTTCTGTCATCCCCGCGAAGGCGGGGATCCAGGATTCTAAGAATAGTGCCGGTGGTAACACACTGGATTCCCGCCTTCGCGGGAATGACACACAAGTCGCAGAAAACATTAAAACGTCAGCCGGCCCCGCTGGCGAAGCCGCTTCCCCGACTTTTGAGAGCGAAGCGAACAAAACGAAGGGGAAGACGGCGCCGCCAAAAGGGGCCGGGGTAGTTGTTTCCAACGAAGTCCTTATGTCCGTCAAATTCATGTGCCCCTACGACGGCTTCTCCTATCCCGAGATCGAACCCCGCCTCTTTTCCTTCAATTCACCTTACGGCGCTTGTCCCGCCTGTAACGGCCTCGGCACCGAAAGCATTTTTAGCGACAAGCCTTGTCCAGTCTGCAAAGGCGCCCGCCTTCGCGATGAAGCTCTCCATGTCCTTATCGAGAAGAAAAGTATCGTAGACATTACTTCCATGTCTATTGAGAAAGCTATTGTTTTCTTCCGCGACATTAGCCTCACAGAAGCCGAAAAAGAAATTGCCAAAGTTGTTCTCAAAGAGATCGGCGACCGCCTTTCTTTCATGGCTAATGTCGGCATCGAGTACCTGACCCTCGACCGCCGTGCTCACACCCTTTCCGGCGGGGAAGCCCAACGCATCCGCTTGGCCTCTCAGCTTGGCTCCGGACTGGTCGG
>JBAYFW010000012.1:0-16023 GCA_041667005.1 Minisyncoccota bacterium
TTCCTTGTCCAGACGATGAACAATGCCCGCCCGGTTGATGGGACTGCCGTCTGGCGCCGTCATCGGATCGCCGACATTGGCCGTCTTGGGATAGTTCTTGACTATCCAATCCGTGAGAAATAACCCCTTGGCTCGGCCATCGGAGTGGACCATCAAACCGGCCGGCTTATTAACAACCAGGCAGTTTTCGTCCTCATAGAGGATCTCGATCTTTGACAAATCAGAATTGCTCATATATTGAATATACGCTAGTCTTTACTAGAGCGCAAAGTTGATTCGGTATACATTCCATATAAGCGCGATTAGCTCAGTTGGTAGAGCAATCCCTTTACACGGGAAAGGTCGGGGGTTCGAATCCCTCATCGCGCACAAAATTTCTAGTCCCCCTGAGAGGAATCGAACCTCTATCAACGGCTTAGAAGTCCGCTGCTCTATCCATTGAGCTACAAGGGGATGATATTAAATTAGCACAAGCTAGACAAAATTGCAGTCTCAATCGCTCCTAGCAAAGGCGGACTAAATGGACGGATCGGCCGGGCTAATATAATTCTTCAGGGTCTGGGTGTACGAAGCCGCCCGGGAATCGTAACTATTCAGGACTTTATCGAGAAGGACTGTGTCGATCGAAGCAGCGGCATTGGTTTTAACGGCCGTCGGTTTGGCTTGGGATCTGACTCCAACATTGGTGAAAGTCACGGCCCCGACAATAACCAAAGCTACCGTCACCAAGAAAGAAACAGCAACTATGAGCGCCCAATCAAGATAGCTATCTCGCCCAATACTATGAAACAAGCTTCGCTTCCGAGCGGCGTTAGCGGTCCTATTTCGTTTTTTTAGAAAAGGTATATGCATGATCTTATTTGATGAGAGTTGTCGTAGCAACTATCGGCACCAAAGTGGCCGCTTGAATGTCAAAATTCAAACTCCAATCACGTTTCTGAGCGGTCGACGAAGCCACAACCACGTTCAGGGCAAAATTATTATTGGAGACGCTTAAATTGACTCCACTCAAGACAGTTTTGTAAGGCAGTGATTCAGCTAAAGATAAAGTCTTCATGACATTAAGCCACTTGCCGTCAACCGTTATGTGGGCTCGGACCGTTCCTTCGGTTCCGCCCGGAGCTCCATCGGCACTATCGTCAGAAACTCCGCTAATTGTTACTTTGGCACCCCCATCGGCATTCAAATGCTCCAAAGTTTCGATAAAGGTAACGACATTGTTCGCCGGCACGAAGTAATCCGGCAAGCGAGACCATTTGGAAGAAGTTTTTTGGTAGATATCCATGAAGCTTTTCTCCCGGCTCTTGGTAACACCATCAGCACTAACGGCCGCCCGATCATTGGCTGCCTGATTGAGGTAGGTGCCGATGAGACGGTACATATAAAACCAGGCCCCAAAAACAAAAATGGAGACAGCCAAAGAAAAAACTAAAATGAAAATGTGGCTATGAAAATTCTTCATTGAAATTTCTGGGTAATTTGGAAAGTAAATTCGATATTAGTACTCTTTGAAAGAGTCGAGACTGGCAAGTCAACTTTATTACCCGGTGTTAAGCCTTCGAAGCGGCTTTTGAAAGCCAGGAGAGAGTCACGAGTTGGAGCTATGCCATGGATTGTTGCCATGGCTGTCGTCGAAGAAATCTGGCCAATAGCAATCGAACTGAAGCGGAGAGGGCCTTTGATCTGGATTATGCCACCAATAAAATCGCCAGTCTTCATAACTTCAGAACGGGAACCCAGCGAATTTAGAACACCTTGAGACTGGATCATTTCTTGCTGGAGAGCCATCAAACCTGAATCGGTTTTGCTTTTTTTGAGCGAAGAGACCGCCTCTCGAGATACCCTAACTGCTTCCGAGGCTGAACTGAAAGCCGGAAAAAGGGCGGCAATACCAAGCAGACCGGCCAAGGAAAGAGTAAAAAATAGCACCACCAAAGCCCGGATATAGTACTCCCGGCGCAGGACAATTCTTTCATGAAGTGGTAAAAGAGTGTGTCTCATTTTTATAGATCCAATGCCAAGCCAGCAGCCACACCATATTCCAAGGAATCGTCTCGGGAAATAGTCGGCACATATTTGTCCAGGGAAAAGATGTTATTCCAAACATTGGCAACCGAGACGGTCAAACCGGAATCAATCACGGCTCTTTTGATATTGTTTTCCGAGACCAAGGCCCCCCGGCCAATCAAGATAACCGAACTTATGGGCGATTCGGCAACATTATGGGAAAGCCAATAGGAATAAACGCGATTAATTTCTTTGGTAAGGCTGGAAGATTCCGGATCGCTTTCGGACATTTCGCTGCCCCAGGCGATCGTCGAAGTAAAACAAACAATACCTTCAAGAACGACGTATATGCCTGTTTTCTTCTTCATAATATGAACTATCAAACTGGCTCCCCCAGAGTGAGGCGGGATAACCGCTTTGGCGATCGACTTGGGAACCACTTCGAAGGCCATCGGGTAAATGCCAACCTCACGCAAAAGCAATACTAAGTTCTCGATATAAACTCTGGGAACAACCGAAACACTGGCCCGTAAAGCTCCACTTTCGGCCAGCCCCGGCAAAATATCAAAATAGAAGACTGCGTCAGCCACTGAAAGCGGAACATTCTCTTCCAGCTTGAATTCAATATTTTGTGCGATTGTCACCATGCTGCCATCCGGGACTTCGGTCTGGAAGAGATACGCCTTCTCCTCTGGAACCGAAACTTTGACATAAGTCAGATCATTATCTTTGTCGAATTTGGCGAGCAGTGCTCCCAAGGACCTTTCGTCCTTAATATCCCCACCCTGAACAATACCGTCTGGTATTTCCACCGAATCGTACCGGTCAATTCGGCGTCTTGGACCGCTTCCGGAATAAATAATAAATCGAATCATGTCATCGGAGATATCCAATCCTGCATGTTTCATGACCATGAATTTGGGAGGAGGAAAGAGACGATAGAATGTCGAAGAATGCATGGGGACATTATAACACACGAGCGGTGTGGAGAAAGAAGAATGAAGCAGGAAGAATTATTCGGAACAAGGGACTAGTAGTTAGGGGTTAGGGACTAGGCTAAAATTCTGCGATTCCCTAGTCCCTATTTCCTAGTCCCTGCTCTCTGCTTCCACACTTCCCTCAACCCCGGCGCGGCCGAGATAACGATAATCACAATCACGACCGGTATGACATATCTGTCCGGATTGGGTATAAGCGAGCCCAGGCCGTAGCCGAGCCAGAGCATGGCCCAAGTCCAGAGAAAGCCGCCGATAACATTGTAAATAAAAAAGATTCGGTAATTCATAAGGCCGATGCCGGCTACAATCGGAGCGAAAGTTCGGACGACCGGCATGAAGCGGGCCAGGACAATTGTTTTCTTACCGTACTTTTCATAAAAATGTTGAGCTTTGGCAACGTGTTTTTTGTTGAAAAAGACGGAATCTTCTTTGGTGAAAAGAGCCGGCCCGATCTTTCGTCCAAAGGCGTAACCCAGACTATCGCCAGCCACGGCGGCGACAAAAGCCCCGAAAAGAAGCCAGGCCAGAGAAAGATGACCTTGAGAAGCGAAAAAACCAGCCGTGAATAGAAGCGAATCGCCCGGAAGGAAAAAACCGAAAAAGGCTCCCGTCTCAAGAAAAATAATTGTAATCACTCCGGCTGTACCGACAAGAGCGATGAGTGATTGGGGATTGAGGAGAGTTGATAGAGTCATATAGCAAGCGTTCCCGGCGGAATTGTTCCGTTCGGCTCAAGAAGTGAAAAACCACCTTCATTCGTCGAGACCGCGAAGAGCATGCCGTTGCTTTCAAGGCCTTTGATAATTCGCGGCTCCAGATTGGTTACGAACATGCAAGTCTTCCCCACCAAAGAAGTGATATCAGGAAACTTTAAAGCAATCCCCGAAATAATTTGGCGATATCGGGGCGTCTTGGTAATAACCGGCGCAGCTGGATTTTCAACAACTTTTGGATCGGGATTTTCTGGCAAAGTAACTTTGATCTCTTCAACTTCGCCAAAATCAACGCTCAATTTGAGAAGTTTGTCGGTCTCCGGAACCTTTTCGGCCGCCACAATCTTGCCGGCTCGGATTTCGACTTTTTTAAATTCATCGTAAGTAATCATGGGAAGAAGTATAGTCCCTTATTTCGGCACAACCAACTTATCACTCACCCCAAAGACCTTAGATAACCAAATAAATCCTTTAACAGCTCGCTTGCCGTTCTCTGAGATAATATAACCATCGCCGGAAGCTTGAACGTTGCCGGAAACAATCTGCTCGTCAAATCTTTTCTGCATGGCTCCGTATTCATCGACGTACTTCTTGACGAATATTTCACTGATATCGTCTTTAGTAAAGACCCGCCCCGGATTCTCGGCCATATAACCAAGGATAAAGATCGAGATAGAGCGTTCGATCGTGACAGGAACTAGAGTAAAGAAAGCCAGGTTAAGACAAGAAAACAAAACGACGGCCAGAATTAAGTCTCGATAAGTCAAACCACCTTGCGGCCATTTTCTAATAATGAAGAATACCGCTACTGCCAAAAGAATAGATAGCAAGACTACCAAGGCTATGCCGCGATAAAAGAGAACATCAATGTTAGAGAAAACAAAGGTATGGAAAAGTACAATAAAAACTACTGTAGTTAAGACAAAAAACAAAACATGGAAACCCGTTAATTTCAAGGCATTTTTAGTCATATCTTTCTGATATACTACCACCTACCATGGAAATACTGAATACCGAGACCCTGATTATCGGCGGCGGACCGGCTGGAATGGCGGCGGCGATGGAACTTTCCAAGGCTAAAAAAGATTTTATTTTGGTTGAGAAAGCTTCGGTTATCGGCGGCCTTTCCAAAACTTACACTTTCAAAGAAGCTGATGGCTTGGTTTTCCACACCGATAATGGCCCTCACCGCTTCTTTTCCAAGAATCCCTACCTCTACGAATTCATTGGTGGTCTTCTCAAAGAAGATTGGATCAAAGTTATCCGCCATACCCGGCAATATATCGACGGCAAATATTACGACTACCCCATCAATCCCGTCCAGGCTTTGAAAAATATTGGCATTTGGAAAGCGATCCGGGTTCTTGTAGATTATTTTATTGCCAAAATCATTTACCTTCGAAAACCGATCACTTCTTTCGAAGATTATGTCGTTTCCAATTTCGGCCGGACTTTGGGCGAATTCAATATGATCAATTACACCGAAAAGATCTGGGGTATTCCGGCTAGCACTATCCATCCTGATTGGGGCAAACAAAGGATCAAGGGTCTCAACCTTCGGGTCGTGGCTATAGATGCTATCCGCGGTCTCTTGACCAAAAGGAAAACGACGGCCGCTTCCCTAGTTGATGCTTTCTATTATCCCCGAATGGGCACCGGCCAAATTTACGAGACCATCAAGGTTCGGATTGAAGAACAGGGTTACAAAGTTCTGCTCGATACCGAACCAATAGTTATCGGCAAGAAAAAGGATAATTTCATTATTACTCTCAAAGATAAAAGCGGAAAGACTTTTGAAGTCCACTCGAAATATTTGGTTGAATCTATTCCTTTGGACACTTTCGTAAAAATTCTAGACAAAAAACATCAGCCGGAAAGAGTTCTTGAAGCTTCAAAAAAACTCCGCTACAGAAGCCAGGTTTATTTATTCATTACCTTAAACAAGCCTTTGGTCTCTGACAACCAATGGATTTACTTCCCTTCCAAGAATATGGCTATGGGTCGAGTAAGCGAAATGCGGAATTTCAGCCCTTACATGTCGCCCGAGGGTAAAACTTCCCTCTTCATTGAATTCTTCTGTTTCGAAGGCGATCAGATTTGGAATATGAGCAAGGAAAAGCTGGTCGAATTGATTTTACCGGATTGCGAGAAGGCCGACCTCTTCAAGAATGAAGAGATTCGATCTGTCTACCGGATAACCGACAAGAACACCTATCCGATCTACGATCTAGTTTATGAACAATATCTCGATGTCGTCAAGAATTATTTGAATAAAATCCCCAACCTCTTTTACATCGGCCGCCCAGGGCGCTTCCGCTACAACAATCAGGACCATTCGTTGGAAATGGGCATGCTGGCGGCCAAGAGTATCATTGACGGCAAAGCTTATGATATCGAATCAGTCGGCCAAGAGAAAGACTACTTTGAGAAAGGTGATATTCAAGACAAAGGAGCGGCGGTTTGATTACTCACCTTATCCAAATAACTTTGAAGGATGAGCGCCGCGGCTGAAGCGTCGGTCAGATCGGTTTTGCCTTGGAACCTCTCGGCCTGGACACTAGTCATGAATTCTGGCTCGAAGATAACGCTGAAGCCCGAAGCTTCTAGTTTGTCTTTGAATTCTAGACTGTCGATGAATATCTCATTGGGCATCCCCTTATAATCGCGAGATTCACCCAGAATTATTTCCTTAACTCCGTTGTCCTTGGCCACCTTGACTACCTCAGCCAAAAGTTCCGGTCCGTTCTCAATGACCGAGAGCGGCAAAGCAAACTTCCGGCTCGGATCGGAAAGAGCGACACCCACCCTCTTCGAACCGAAGTCTATGCCCATTAAGCGAACATCTTGAGCCGTCTGGTTTTTCTCCTCATTAGTTTCTGTCATGTGATAGAACAATAGCACAAAATCATTGCGAAATGACGATTTTTACCTTATCATGGCTATGATATTCAATATATCACGGAGGAGTGGCTCGAGTGGTTTAAGGCACCGCTCTTGAAAAGCGGAGTCCGGGCAACCGGACCGTGAGTTCGAATCTCACCTCCTCCGCAGCGAGTGAACACATTTACTTCTGCCACGGCTTTTAACCACTTTGTGTAAACAAACCACCACTGGATTCACGGCCAAATAGAGCCGCGCCTGAATACTGGACAGTGATTGACTTCCGTGTCATATTGTGATATACTTAGCCTAGGAGAACTTTGAGATATGAAGCTTATCACGCAAGCCAACGCAAGCCTGCTTTTCGAAGTCAGGAAGGCGGTTGATGGCCCATTCACTCCTTCTCAGGCTGATAAAGTCAGAAAGGAGACACGGAAATATGCTCGCGGGGGTGACCGAGCAGCATACGTCATCTGCGACGGAGAAACTGCGATAGGATACATCGAGTGCAAACTCGCAGAAGACCTGCCAGCTGGTTGCCCCCAATCAGACGAATTCAGAGACGTTGGCCATATGGCCAGAATCGGTGTTCTCAAGGAGCATCGGATTCGCGGTCTAGGAAGGCAACTGATGGGACAAGCGGAAGCCTGGCTACGGATACGGAGGCGTAAGGGGGCCTGGCTGGACTATCGTCATCAAAATTGGGACCTCACGGTCTTCTATGCCCGAGTCGGCTACCGTGACACGATGGAGATCACGGACCCGGTCAAAGGCGGCATGCGAGAAATTGCCGTGAAAAGGTGGTAAAGAGGTGGCTACCACAGCAAACGCTACCCAAGGTGAATCGAAAGATTCACCTCTCAACTGGATTCACGACCGAAAGGTGGCGAATCCTGAGAGTTCAGTTCTTTACAATAAAATAATTGTGATTCGTCATAGCAAAAAGTTGCTCTAATTTTGGGCAATTCTCTGCTATGACGAAACATATACCATGCTAGTCCTCAAAGAACTTAACCGTTCGACATCTGCTCATTCCAACGCATGACAAGTAAACTCTCAGGAAGACAGCTGGTTGCACTGAGCAAGAAATTGAAAGGCGACGCTGATCGATTACTTGCTTGGTCAGGCGTTCTTTCGATACTCGGGCGTCACGGCGAGGCCAAGCTTACGGGTTCATACCCCGTAGGCCTCATGGCGCACGGAGATATCGACGTACACATCGTCAGGAAGAAACTCTTCACCAAGGCCGAGGTTCTCGGTATCTTGACGAACATAATCTCGACAACAATGTTTACCAGTTATTTCTTCGGCGACTGGTACAAAAGTGGTAAGGATCCGAGATTTCCTCACGGCTACTATATCGGTCTCAAAGTAGTTTATCGAGGCCGAAAGTGGAAGATCGACTTGTGGTTTATGAGCCACATGGAACAAAACCGCCAAAATCGGGATAGGTTGGACATCGCCGACACCGAACTCACTGATGCCCAAAAGATTACCATATTGCAGCTCAAACAATACCTAGGTAACACCGGAATCACAATGTCAGGACAAAAGGTGTACGAGGCCGTCCTGGTCCATGGCATAACAACCATTGCAGGATTTAAAAAGTGGATGAGGGGATAAGCCCCTTTGATACTATACCGCTCATGAAGGCCATTCGGCTTTTGTCGAGCGGTTCTTCTTTTTCTTAAATATTAGTGTACATGGGTAGTTTCTAAATTCCGGAGATAACTTGGCTTATAACATCCTTTATTGTCCCGTTATTATTTACAAGTATTGCCCCAGCTTCTAAGCAAGCTTTCTCGAATTCATGTCGATTTTTTATAATCGCTAGTCTTTCTGATTCCTTTTTGGCAAAATTAGATATATTGCTCGTTCTCGAGCTCAGACGATTATCAATAACAGAATCATCCGGCTTCAGTAGATAAACAATATCGAAAATTTCGTAAATTTCCTTAACCTGGATTCTGGCAATCTTTCCGCCAATAAAAACGTGTTCATTGTCAGAATAAGTCTTCAAAAGATCAATCAACCTGGGTGTTACTACTTGCCAACGGTGCTCTTCTATCCACTCCCGACCGGCACCTTCTTTATAAACCGCTTCTTTACCAGACTTTTTATTGATCCAGGTACAGACGCCGCTCCCGTCGAGATCAATCGCCGAATAACCGCTCTTTTTAAGTTCTGAAATGATAGTTGTTTTACCGCTTCCGGCGATACCGGTAATTAGGACTTTCATCGGCAAATTATAGCAAAAACCTTCAAACAATAGATGAAGAAAAGAAAAAAGCGTATAATAACCTCAACATGTCAAAAAATCTTCGTTTGCTCTTAGCAATCACTGTCGCTTACTATCCCCTCACCGTCCTAGCCCAAGCCCAAACGCTCAAAACTCTTATCTCAACCGTTGCCGGCTACTTCAATAGCATCCTAGCCCTGATCATGGGCTTGGCCGTCGTCATTTTCGTTTGGTATATCATCCAGTATTATATCCGACCAAATGAAAACCGGGCCGAAGCTGCCCAATATGTTATGTGGGCGGTTCTGGGCTTCTTCATAATCCTCTCGATGTGGGGAATCGTCAATGTTCTTATCAATACATTCAATCTCGGTACCAACAATCCGAAATCCTGGAGCTCGATCCAAGATCTTTTTCCCACCAGCGGCGGGTCATCGAACACCAATGTGAATACATCCAATCAAAACTCTTCAGTAACGCCAGCCCAAAGCTCTCAACCTTCGAGTAATAGCTCGGCCTCAAGTGGCGCAACTGTACCTGATAGCAATCCTACCTCTAACCAATCCAGCCAAGAAGTTTGGGAAATCGACCAGAACGCCCTTAGCCAATATAAGCAAAACATAAGTACCGGCACGGCCATTGGAGACAGAAGTCTCTCAACGGCCAGAGCTCTCGATCTGGCAGCAAAAAAGGGTGTCGTCTTGAAACAAGGAAGCGTCGTTCAATACAGCACTACCGGAGGAGTCCCAACTTCTATATCTGTCGACGGCAAAAACGTCCCCCTAAGCACCAGTGACTATGTAGCAGCCGAAATCAGAACAATTAACGCCGCCCAATCGGCCGGCAAAGCCCTTGGTCAATAATTAGATTTTATACAACACATACTCTCCTTTAGTAAAGACCCTTTGGAATAATTGATCCAGAACGTCTGTATTAGCCTTGAACTCGGAGCGAGTGAAATCGTCAACCATGATATAGCGAATCGGATATTTCTGAAGAATCGTAGCCTGACGAGATGGATCGAGATAAAAATCACGAACCTCCCTCTCTCTTTGAACATAATTGATGCTCCTGGGCCAGAGAAAACCAGGGAAACCGACTAGGGCCGGCCGGCCGGCTAAGGACATAACCGGATTCATGAAAGTTGTACTAGAAAGGACAAGATCCTCTTCTCTAATATTAGCAATAGTATAGTCAGCGACCGCCGAACTTTCAGCCGAGAAGATCCGAAGAAGCTGGTTGCGAGGGTAAGCCACGTGGTAAGCCAAGTCGATCACGCCGGTCGGAATTGTGAGAAGCAAGACCACGATCACCGCCCCGCCTCGGAGACGACGGTAATTCCGGAAGAAATAGAGAACAAGCCAGATCAGGAAGGGTGCGAAGAAGAAGAGGAAGTAGTTGAGAATCTTGTTGTCATCAAAATCCCAAGGCTGGAACTTGATGAATTGGACCGAGAGAAAAAGTAAAGCCGCAGTAATCCCGAAGACGATCACCGGATAGGCGTTTTCCTTTTTAATTTTTCTGTAATAAATAATAAGGAGGGTGGTGGCCAGAATGACAAGAGGTAGGATAGCTCCAAAATTAACGAAGAGAAAATGAACATATTCCCATGACCAAGGAGAAACAGATTCGATACTGGCGAAATTGATCGAACCGGGAGCCGGTTGAACCATCCAACCGAAACGGAACATCGCAAAATCAGAATGAGTCCCTACCGCTTTCTTGGTCGCCATAAGAAAGACTAGCTGCGGAACGGCCACGATAACCCCGATAGCGGTTATAGAAATGAGCTTAACCAGGTAAGCGCGAGTTTTCTTGCCCAGATTGAGAATAAGACTGACAAAAAGAACAGCCGAAGCGGCCACGAAGGCATGGGTATGAGCCAAAGGTAGCCAGCCATAAGCCAAACCCGCCACAATAATTGCCTTGTGACTGTCTTTGTCTCGTAGATATAAGAGAAACCAGATTAAGACTAGAAATAGAAACATTCCGATGAAGAAAGATTGCTGGACCGTGAAAGCCGAAGTCATCGGCGAGCCGAAAACCGTCGGCTGATCGGGATATTTGGCGTAGAGGAAAAAAGTTGTCCGCGACTCGTAAGAAATAATCGTCCGCCAAGCGGTAAGACCGGCCCCTAGGAAAAATATAAGAAGAGCCGCTATCGACCAGGAATTTTTCTCCAGGATCTTCTTGTAAATAAGAAAGACTAGGATGATATTGGCCGCTGCCAGCACATAAAGCGGCCACAAGAAAGAAAACAGAAGGTTGCCGGTTAATTTGAAAACCATTCCCCGGATAAAGTTTATAAGGAAATGATACTGGACGAGGTTGCCATAGAAGAGCGGCTCATTCAAATTGCTGAAGCTCGACTCGTAAGCGAACTTGGTAATCTGAGAAAGGTGAATAGGGACATCGCCATAACCCTCAAAGGTCGTGTACATCGAGCGGTCCGAATCGATCCGCAGGGTCTTGGAGATAATGTCGATATGGAGGGAAATAAAAACGGTCAAGAAAATAACGGTCAGGGTGACCGAAATGTTCCGACGCGAGAAGACTTCCATAATAAGAGAGATTATATCACAGGGGCAGTGTTATCTTACAAGATTTTCTGGCATAATAGTGGACATTATGATTCCGGTAGTAATCTTCGCTATTAGCGCACTCTTCCATTACCTCTACGCCGGAATCCCCCACGCCGTCGTCTTCGACGAGGTCTACTACGGCAATATTTTGGCCCAGTATTGGAATGGCACGTATTTCTTCGATATGCACCCGCCATTCGTCAAACTTCTCCTCACTCTTGTTGCTTACCTGATCGGCCTCTTCAAATATAATATCGACTGGTCGGTCATAGGTAATCCCCTGCCAGGGTTGGCCGTCGCCCTAAGAACCGTCCCCATGATGGCTGGGACCCTCCTTTCTGTCGTCATCTATTACCTATCCCGAAGAATCAATCTTTCCAAAAGCGTCTCTTTTACTATCGCCATCCTCCTTTGCCTGGAAAATTCCCTGATCACTCAGTCGCGCTTTCTTCTTCTCGACATTATCATGATCTTGGCTGGTTTCTCGGCAATTTTATTTTACCTCGAATACATTCGTACTGCTCCTGGTCGCAAACGTCAGTGGTATGTTTTCCTCTCGGCCTTTTGTGTTGCCGCCGCCGTTTCAACCAAGTGGACAGCCTTGGCTTTTCCTTTTTTTATCTTCCTTCTCGAAGTTTACCGCTTGATTGATTGGAAACTTAAATTCAAAGAGCATTTGAAAAAACAGTTCTTCGGCTTGCTCCGTTTCGCTTGGCCATATGTAACCGTAACCATTATTCTCTATACTTCCCTCTTTGCTATCCATTTCTCCTTGCTTTATCGTTCCGGCACCGGCGACGCCTTCATGACTCCGGAATTCCAGAAAACCTTGGTCGGCAATCTGAACGGAGCCAACCCAGCTCTGGCTACCAAAGGCTTCTTTGGCAAGTTCTTTGAGCTGAATGATGTGATGTTTGAGGTCAATCACAACATGACAGCCACCCATTCCTACTCCAGCAAGTGGTATACCTGGCCTTTCACCTATCGCTCGATTTTCTACTGGCAAGACACTGCCCCTGCCGCCGGCCAGCCTCGAGCTTACATCTATCTTCTCGGTAATCCCTTCATTTATTGGCTGGGAGCTTTGGCTATGGCCACAATCATCCTGGGCGGTCTCTTCTCCAAGATCCAGGGAGAGAAAAGCGAAGCCTTAAGAAACAAGCTGTGGCTCTTCATTGTTATCGGCTATCTGGTCAACTATCTCCCTTTTATATTTATCGGCCGAGTAATGTTCCTTTATCATTACGAAGCGGCCCTAATCTTCACTATTCTCGGCATCGGTTATCTTCTCGACTTCCTCAAACCCCGGACTAAGATTATTTGTATCGTCCTAATTCTAGCCATTGCCCTAACGGCTTTCATTTATTGGAGTCCGCTTACCTACGGCCTGCCGATAACTGACGTTCAGTTGCAGGCTAGGATGTGGTTGGCGAGCTGGAGGTAGTCTCGTGTTATAATAACCTCCATGGCCACCGAACCTCTCATTGCTTGGCAGGCGCCACAACATCTCCACGTGGACAAGAAGCCGGACTGGTACTGGACAGTCGGCATAATCACCCTGGCCTTGGCAGCCGTCTCGATCATCCTCGGCAACATCATCACCGGCATCTTCATTGTCGTAGCGGCCGTCGCCTTAGTTCTTCACGCCGCTCATGAACCGGAAATCGTCTATCACGAGATCAACGATCGAGGAATCCTGGCCGGTCATGTTTTTTATCCTTTCTTAAGCTTGGAATCTTTCTGGATACCACATGACCAGTTTCCTTCAAAAATCATGTTGAAATCCCGGAAACTTTTCATGCCTTATATAAATATACTCATAGACGAAGTCGACCAAGAAGAAGTCCGCGAGGTTCTGCTTAGATACATCGCCGAAACCGAGCATCACGATCATTTCATCGTGCATCTGTTGCAAAGATTGGGATTTTAGAAAAGTTTACAGTTTACAATGATAAGTCATTAGTGAAATGATTAGTTTTTGAGTTGATAAGTTCCTTAAATCCTGGATTCCCACCTTCGTGGGAATGACAACTAAAAAACTATTCACTACAACTGTAAACTTATCATTGTAAACTGTAAACTCCCTACCACCCTCCCCCTCCTCCACCACCGCCTCCGCCACCCGATGATCCTCCACCACCACTACCGCCATGAGACGATGGAGCGGCCATTGAAGAAGAAGCAAAAGTACTGAAGCTGGACATCGAATCAGCAAAGACAATAGCGTTGAAAGCACCACTATTTGGTCCGGAGTACCAAGAAGGAGGTGTGGTGTATATACCTTCGAATTCCTTGGCCCAGATATTGGCTACACCAAGAATCATGGCGTAAGGTAAAAGTTTTTCGAAAACTTCCGGCCTCTTTTCCGGAGCATTATGAAAGATCAAACGGTCCTTCTCGGCAATTTTCAGATAGTCCTTAAGACCAAGAAGATATTCTTTAAGAAGAACCCCCTTTTCCGTTTTGGATGGAGAGAAATAGGAAATAACAGCGTAGATAACAATAGAGGTAAATATCCCAACAGCAGCCGGAAGCGTGTTACCTCCCAAGAATAGGCCACCAAACATCGCCCCAAAGAAACCGGAGGCCCAAAAGGCTACGAAGATCGTGAACACTATCCGGCCACTGCCGCCATTTTTCATTCTGCCAAGATTTTTATAATAGCCTTTGCTTACAAGAGCACTCAGAACAGAAGTGGTGACTGTTTTGGCATCTTGATAGAAGACATCTTTCAAGTCTGATAACTTAACGGATTGCAGGTCAGCCAAAGAAGAGGCTGTTGGAATAGAGTCTATGCTTTTTAAAACGCTTCCCAAGCCGAAAAGAGACTTAGTCGGTCGCGCACTGAATAAAGCGTTTAAAAGCTCTTTGTCAAAATTATTTGGCAGATCGGAGAAATCTTTCAGTTTCACCAATTCATAGTCGGTCGATTTGAAAAGTCCGAGAGAGCGCGTCTCAAGCTCGTTGATCTTCAAATAGCCCCGAGTAGCCAGATAAATTATTTCCGGAGAAATATCTCGACTATCAACCCTTTCATTAACGATTCCCCCCACTTCCATGGGCGTTAATTCCTCCGGGACATCATATTGCGGCACAATCACACCGGTACCCTTGGGATCGCGGCCTTTCTTGTACCAATAGATGAGAGAAAGAATTAAGGTTAGAAGAGGAAGTAAAGACGCCACTAGCCAAGGCCAATAAATCTCCAGGAAATCGGAAATGGTACTTCCCGGCGGGTAGGCCGCTACTATGCCCTTGGGAAAACCGACGGCAACAGTCAGGCCTTGAGAAGGACTCAGAGTAGACGGTGCAGCGAAAGAATATGATTGGCCGGCATTACTTAACAAGGAACACTGATTAGTACTACCTTTGGGACCGTAATAACAAGCCGTTTGGCTAGCAATTGCGCCCGAGGGTAAAACTACCGAGGCTTGAGCATTGAGAATAGGCATGCCCCAGCCATTACCAGTGACATTCCAATAAATTTCATCGAGGTCCTTGAGCTCCGCAACGGCATTAGTGGCAGTGTAATGAATAAGATAAATCTTCTCTCCAAGGAAAGTGACATTCGGATCGCCGATTTTAATATTCACGTTGCTCCCAGAATTTGTGACCTGAAATCTGTAGGGACTACCTGCCTGATCAGTCACAGTAATATTCCCAATCTTCATCTTCTTCTTGGTTGAAGAAAATGGATAAATATCTCTGTAAATTCCGTGATGAGCTTCCGGCCCGCTATTGTAAACGATTGTTTCGCTGACATCGATGGAATTATCAGTATTAACTACAATATTGGAACCAAAGGAAACGATTGTCTCCTGATCCAAAACCTGGCTTTGGGCTTTGGTCAGAGCGACAAAAGCCCCCGTTCCCAGGAGAACTGTGAGAATAAAGAGCAAGATTTTCTTCATGAAAGCTTAGAACTTAACTGCCACGGGCTCCTTGGCAGCCTCATTTTCCAGTTGGAAAAATTCCTTGATCACGAAATGGAACATGTTGGCGATAATGTTTCCGGGAAAAGTCTGAATGCTAGTATTCAGATCACGAACATTGCCGTTATAGAACCGCCTTGAAGCCTGAATCTTATCTTCAGTCTCGGTAAGCTGGCTCTGAAGAGCGAGAAAGTTCTGATTAGCCTTAAGGTCTGGATAGGCTTCAGCCAAAGCAAAAACGCTCTTCAAAGCTCCAGCCAGCGAGGTTTCGGCCTGGCCTTTGGCTTCCGGTGTTACTGCCCCCATGGCGGCGGCCCGGGCTTTGGTCACATTCTCAAAGGCGGTCTTCTCGTGAGTCGCGTAGCCTTTGACGGTCTCGACGAGGTTGGGAATAAGATCGTAACGGCGCTTCAGCTGAACATCGATGTCGGACCAAGCTTCGGCTGTTTTGTTGACCAAAGTGACCAACCGATTATAAAAGAAAACAACCCAGAGCAAAACCAGTACTAGAACGATAATTAATATAGTCATATATATTATTTAGAGTAATAAGTAATTCTAGTGTTATTTTAATGCTATAAAAACCTTTAGTCCAGCAGTTACAATTGATGGGTAAGGTCGATTACCAGTTAATTCTAACACATATGGATCATTTACAATCGAAAAGTGAAA
>JBAYFW010000013.1:0-15673 GCA_041667005.1 Minisyncoccota bacterium
ACTCCAGCCTGATAAATCTCGTCGGGCAGGATGGAGACGATGGGTGATTCTTCTTTTTTACCGAGTAGTTTGGAGAGGAAGGACATGATAATTTATGTGATCTGAATCGGTTTCTCCGTCTCGCCCGGATTGAATAACTTATAATACAATTCTACCACTTCTTCCGTTCCCAGTTCGGCTGTTCGGACTCCGCAGCGAACCAAGCCTTGCTCGACCACTGCTACTCTCTGTTCAAGCTGGCTTCGGTATTCTTGGAAAGATTCCTCGTTGGTGGCCTTGGTTTCTTCATTACTCTGTTTGTGACCGGGCAGCATTCTAGAAATAGGGTTTTTGTCGGTGCTCAAGATAGCCGGGTCGTAAGGAATGACGACGAAAAAGCTTTTGGACATGATATTGGTATTCTCGACGAAAGTTTTGATGAATTCAATATATTCCCGAACCTGGATTTTCATGAGTTCGGTGGCTTGATTCTTATAGCGGTCTTCAAGAAGAGCGATATAAGGCCTGATATCGAGTTTTTTGGATTGAATGAAAATCTGGATAGAAAAATCCAGCGAGTTGAGGAAATTTTGGAATTGGAGAAGAATGGAGCTCTGCTCGTCTTGGGATTTCAAGGCGAAATTCAAAGATGAGGCCAGAATTATCATCCTCAAGCCGCCGTTTTTGAGGATAATGACGCCATCGCGGATTTCTTGGATGGGGACGAAGTCCTGGGTCGCTTGTGATTTGGTATTGGTGGGAGCCATTGTTTGTGCTTAATAAAATGTCGTTACTTCTGATTCTTGTTGGAATAAAGGCTTTCTTTGATATCCAGACTCCAAGTCAGATCCTTGAGTTTGCTGTCGGAAATCTTGGGAACCATGACTGAAGCGTAAGCCTTGGTAGTTTCATTCAGTTTTTCTACCGTCTGGGGCCGGCTTTTCTCTTTTTTCTTCCATATATAGAGCTTGTTGCCGAAATAGTATTTGGAAGCGGCCTCGACAACGTTGATGAAAGGTTTGCCATTGATCTTGTAGAAGGCCAAAGACAAGGAAATGCCCACAATGACAGCCATGGGGATGAAAGAAAGGACGAGGCTGCCCAGTAAGGAGTAGCAGATGAAGGATAAGCCTGCACCGCCGGCCAGATATATGAACTGTTTCAAGGTTAGGGGCCCGAAGATCTTGTCCTCAACCTCGATAAATTGGGGAACTTGGAAACGCATCTCCTTCATTATAACCTATTCACCGCTCTTACCGCTATTCGAGCGGTTCACGGTAAATGTCCCAAACTTTTTTAATAGGAGTTGCTGATTCATTTGCTGTTTGAACTGGCTTCTTGGGCAAACTGAAAGCCAAAGGCGGCTTCGAAGCCTCTTCCCCTTGATGTTCTTGTGTCACTTCTATCTTTTCCTCTTCGCTCTCTTCGTGACCGCTCTCTTCTTCAACCGGCAAATTTGCTGGAACTTCTTCTCTCGTCGCGTTTTTTTGAATGCCCTGACTTATTGGTGAAGCCTGAAGAATTTTCAATAAATGATCAGCCAAAGCCTCAACTCTGGTTTGGGGTTGGCCGTTATTTGCTGATCCTGAGGATACCGATGCTTGCTCAACCGGCTTCTGGGTAATGATTTCAGGTTTCTTTGTCGCTACTTCAGAAGGATTTTTGATAGATGCCGGATTCACATTGGAACCAAAATGAGCGCTCTGAATAACTTTCTCCGGAGTTTCCTCTCGACGAGTGCTTTCATTTTCGATCGTGAATCCCCCAGCTTTTTCCAAGTCGGTATGAGAAAAAATGGGTTTTGAAGAAACTGCCTCCGGAATCGGCTCTCTGTATGGTGAAGTTTTCGCAACGGGAGCTTCTGTGGCTTCGCGCATTCGAGTTTTCATGACTGAGAAAACTTCTTTGTTAATATCCTCAGCGATAGCTCGAGCATCTTTCTCTCGAAGTGAAAGCCGTCTAGCCGTATCTCGGACGAAACTCGTAGATCGAGCCAAACCAAGCATAACCAAGCCTACTTGATCTACCAATTCCCCGATCTGGTCTATCGGTAAACCATATCGCTTGCCAATCCCAATAATCTCCTCATTGATTTCCGGCGAAGAAATAGCTTCCTGCAAAGCTGGTGGCAGTTTGTCGAATTGATCCTGGATTTCTTGTGGGGTAAAGTCTTGCATTTCTTTAAACTGCTTTAAAAACTATGTTGTTTTATTTTCTTCCTTTTCTGAAAGCCTATCGACTTTGCTCTTGGTCTCATTTAATACGCCAGTGATCTTCGCCTCTTTATCTGCTTCCTCAATCTCTGCAATCTCATCTTGATCTTTTTGTATTTTTTCTCTGTCCGCTTCCAGTTTTTCACGAGCCTCTTTTATCCTGGCCAATCTTCCTGCTTCCGCTCCTACTTGTCCGGGTTTGGATCCATTTCCTATTTCTTTTTCTTCGTTTTTGAGATCGGTCAGTTGATCATCTATTTCCTTCAGCTTCTTTTTGTTACTACTCTTGCGTTTTTTCTGTTCGGCCTTATCCGCCTCATCTTTAAGTTTAGCCTGGGCCTGCAAATGACCTCTGTTTTCAAGCATGAATCCCATTACGCTACCTCTAGCCCAAGGTAAATTCTTTCTATAATTCTCTTGGTCAGTTTTGGCTCGCTCTTTTGCTTTCTCAAATGCTGCTTTGCCTTCATCGCCCGGAGCAAAGTCTCCACGATCAATTTCTGCTAGGGCCTTATGAGCTTTGATATCAGCTTCTTTCTTGGCTTTGAGGCGGTCGTTATAGCTTCCCTTTTTAACGCCGAATCCGCTGCTGCTAACTTTACCAACAGTGCTAGAAGCCAATCTTCCAATTGCCGGCGAAGAAGCCGTCAAGCTTCTCATGATTCGACTGTCATTAATTGCCGCGGCAGTTCTACCCAAAGTCCTACTGCCGGCCTGGCTGCCAACATTCTTCCAGATATTCTCGGCACCCCAACTCTTCATCTTGCCGCTCATGAATTTGGTAGCCCAGCCACCCATTCCCAAACCAACTACTAGCGGCAAGTTGAGCATAATGATAACCATGGCGAAGTTGACCATGATTACCACATAACCGAAGGCCCAGTCTTTGACCGACGAGGAAGTGTTGATGGTGGCCAAAGCTCCAAATATACTGCTTTCGTTCAAGATTCGTAAGGCGGCATACAGGAGGAGAAGATACACTGGCATGAAAAGAAGTTGAGACCAGAGAGTGTCGTGGAGAGTGCCGGCTTTCTGTTTGAGCTGAGGAATAACTTCGGCGGCAAAGAGGATCGGGGAAAAAGCCAGCATGAAAAGCAAGATGACCAAGCGGGCAATGAAGGCGGCGGCGGCTAAGACGAAACTGCCGGCGGCCGTAACCATAATAACTACACCGATAACGCCGATCAGGATTATTTTGAATGGGTCGCTAGTGATAGAACCGGCCGCGTTACCTTGGTTATTGTAGACCGTTTGGATTTTCAAACTATTCATGAAGATGTTGGAAAGGCCCTGGACGGCATTTCCGTTTTCTAGGCCGGTCGTGGCCGAGACCAAGCTGGCCAGGCCATTATTGGCCACCGTGTTGGTGGATATTGAAACAGCCGGGGCGTTAGGCAACATGGCATTATATATGGCCTGGGAGACGATGTTGGAGGCGTCGATCTCGAGGCTGACGATGAAGAAACTGAAGTTGATGAGAACGCCGGCCGTAACGATCTTGACCAGCAAGTCGCCGTAATTGCCCGAACCCAAGATCATTTGGAAGGCAGCGTACAAGAGGAAGAAAATAAAGAAGAGACCGGTCATATCGCGGATCGTCTGCCAGATTGTATATATGGCTGGCGTGGCATTAACGAATTCCTTGATATGGAGAGTTAGGGTGATAGAGACATTTAGTAGAGCGCCTGCAATTGTAACAAGTAAGGCGGCTACGCTCATGAGAGCATTCATGAGTGAGGCTAAGCCGTCGTTTACTACATCTAAGACCTGAGCAGCCGCCCAGGCTAGCTGAGCATGGGCAGGATGAGCAAAGATCACCGATCCAATCAAAGCCAGGACGAGGCCAATCATTATTCGAGGGAAGAATTTTTTAATGAAGGAGGTCATGTTTTATTGAAGTTTCTGACACTGTGTCATCAAGTTCGCCGCTTCGTTATTAAATTCTTGAGCCATGGTTTGGGCAGTTGAGAGCGCGGCTTCAGCGGCCGATACCTTAACATCCATGTTGAGACCGCCGGCTTGGACGAAGTTGGAATAGTTCTCTGCTTGGGCTTGAACCTGTTCTGCTGAACCGGTAGCTGAAATGGAAATGGAAATATCTTTGAGCTTATTCCAATCATCAATGGCCGAGGCTTGTTTGAAAGCCAAGTCTTTGAGAACCGGGTCCAAATTGGTGGCGATATAATCGTCGATATGGGAGATAGGACCTGTTACGACTTCACTATTCCTTCCGGCATAGGTCGAAAGTTTATCGGCAAAACAGGCCCGGCTGGCTGTTAGTCTATTCTTGCTATCACGCATCAAACTAACTGCTTGATCATAAGCGGTCTGGTAGGTGCTGACCTGGTCCATGGCTTGGGTGACTGAAGCCTGGAGATTGTTGACTGAACTCTGGGCGGCGGCACTGGACCTTGAGTCATTGATGATCTGTTGGGTAAATGATTGGCCGCTTCCTGAACTGCCGGAGAGGGCGTGGAGACCAGAAGAAAGCATCTGGGACACCATTTGGGTGACCAAAGCGTTGACGATGGCGTTGATGTCATTAGCTAATTCCAATTCCACGACCGGTACATCCAGGTTTGTCTGTAAAGTGCCGGCAATGACCGAGCCGGGTGTTTGGGTTTCGCATTGTTGGAAAGTGTAGCTGCCGTCTTTGTTGGCAACTGTCTTAGCGCCGCTACTCTCCATTTCGTCTATGACTCCCGGATCGTAAACATCAACGTTGCTGTAACCGGGAATGTCCTTGCAGCTTTCCCAGGACATAAAGCCGCTACCCAATTGGAGGTCAGCTTTGATTTTATTCTGCTGGTTGGCAATTTTGGCTGAGAGATCGGCTTTGGCGTAAAGCATGGCCCCGTAAGGATTATTCTGGGGAACCGTTGTCAAAGCCAGGAAAGCCGGCCAGCCGCCCTGGTTGAAGTCGCCGTTCATGAAGCCGTTAATCGAACCGCTTGAAGAATGAACCACTTTCCCGTTAATAGTGACATCCGGTCCGTTTTTCTGAGCAGAAATAATTTTACTCAAAGTACAAGTATATCTTTGGTCAATCAGATTGGTTTGACTCAAAGCCAGAGATAAACGAATGTCGATGCTGAACGGCGAACAAAGAGTTGAGAGAGGGCCGTTGGTGGCTAGGAAGGCACCGGTGATCTGGTCGGCCACATCAAGGAAGAAGCCCTCTGGATTGGTAAGGAAAGCCGGGCTGCCTTTGAAACCGGTATTGATCCAGTTGACCACGCTTACGGTCAATTGATGGAGAATCTGTTTGGCGATGAGGGTGGCCAGGCGGTCGAGAACGAAACTCTTCAGTCTCTGCATCTGAGTATCGATCGTTCGACTGATGGAAGGCAAGCTAACATCGGCTGTTACGACGACAGCCTCGGCGACTAGTGCTTGAGCACGCATAGGTATGCTAATACCGACGAACGAAACAATGAAGGCGACCATAAGGATGGTTGTCAAAGGTTTAATGATTTTTGAGCTTAATTTGAACATTTAAGGATTTTGAAGCAAGCTTCCCGAAACCGGAAGGACGAAATTGACTCCGTTTGAACCAAAGTAATTTTGCATATTGGCCACGGCCGTCGAAATTGCCTGCAGGCTCTTCACCTCCAGATTGATGGCCGCCAAGCCGGTTACCGGGTCGGTATCGGAACGGCGGAGCGACTGAGCATTGAAAATCTGCATGCTAAGTCCATTGATCAAATCAAGGTGATAGATCGCCAAAGGCTGGGGTACCGGTGTGGAAATCAGGCCATTCAATCCGGATTTGTAAGAAGCGATGATGGGATCAATCTCTTTGAGAGCGCTCATATCCCCTTTCTCGTAGGCCTTCAAAGCAATTTCTGACTCGTTAGTTACTGGCATAGAACTCTTGAGGACGTTCAATAAATCCTCGGCGTAAGTCTTTAAGGTGATCGGGTTTTCGTTCACAACTAAGATATCTTTGTTAGTGTAAGTTTTCGGTGTGGGCACGGAAGCGATACCATCGGCAATAACTTGATTGACGGCTGCACTGACGGATGTGTTGTCATTGGTTAGACCGGCTTGGCGCAACTGGACGTATTTGGTGAAAAAATTGCGGCCAACTTGGTCTGTCGTAGTTAAAGGCTCTTCTTTTTGGACGACTTTGGTGGTCGACTTAACGGGTTTGAAGGCTTGGGAATTGGAATTGTTGTCATAAAACTGTTTCTGCCAGTCAGTGCTCGTGTTTACCGGAGGCTGATTGCCAAGCGAGATAGGGTTTAGAGAGCTTTTCTGGTCGAAAGCTACTCGGTTTTTGAAAGTCCAGCCGTTCATATAGAAAGCCGTGGCTCCAACCACGACAAGGCAAAGCACAAATATAAGTAGAGTTTGCGGGCGAGGGTAGACTTTGGCCATGCTAACGCCAATTATAGCAAAGAACTACGATGTTTACGGCTTTTTCTGTGGACAGTGCTTCGCGATTTCCAGCCAATTATCCAGTGTTAAATCTTCAGCTCTAACTTTTGGATCGAGAGCCAATTTCTGCCAGATCTCAGAAATTTTTTCCGGCTTTAAGACAGATTCCAAATTGCGAACCGTAAACTTCCTTTTATGAGCAAATCCGGCTTTTACTATGGCGAAAAAGGCATCAATATCGAGGTTATTTGTTTGGAAATGCGTATCGGAAATATTATCAATGGCTAGAATTGCCGAATCAACTGATGGCGGCGGCGTGAAGGCGCCTGGCGGAACTTTGGCAATGATCCGCGGGGAGCCGAAAGCTTTGACGGAGATGGAAAGAATACTTTCTTTCCGGTCGCGGGCCACGATCCTGTCCGCCACTTCTTTCTGAACCAGAAGAACCATTCGATTCGGCCTTGGCTCGTGAGCGAGGAACTTTTCTAGAATCGCCCCGGTTATGTAATAAGGAATATTGGCAACCAAAGCGTAATTTGCCGGGCTTTTATCCGAAGAGGGTGGAATGGAAGCTGAAATGATGAAATTTAAATCAGCTTCAAGAACGTCTTCATTGATCAGGGTTAGGTTATTTGATTCTTGAAGCAAGGATAGGTTGATCCGGCTATCTTTCTCAATAGCAATTACCTTGGCTTCCCTCTCGAGGAGGGCTCGAGTCAGTATTCCCGTACCTGGACCGATCTCAACGACTATTTCACCCTTTTTTATTTCTGCAGCCGAAATAATTTGTTCCAACACATGTTTGGAATTGAGGAAATGCTGGCCGAGGGATTTTTTAGCTTGAAGTGGCATGTTAAAAATCAATGAAAATTGCTTTGACACCTGTTGGTTTTTCCGCTACTTGCTCTTCGAGCAAAGCCTTGTCTATATCATCGATAAACTCCGAAGGTGGATTGACTCTTTGGGCTCCGTAAACAGTCCGAAGTAAAGCATAGCTTAAATAAACTTTCTTGCGAGCTCGAGTTAAGGCCACATAGAAGAGTCGGCGCTCCTCTTCCTCTTCGAACTGAGTCTGGGCTTCCTCGTCAAGGTGTTTGAAAGGAAAAAGATTCTGTTCCAGGCCGGCGATGAAGACATAATCGAATTCCAAACCTTTGGCGGCATGAACCGTCATTAGTTTGACCGCTTCTTGGTCTTTTTGCAAATCATCCTGATCGCTTGCCAGAGCCGCGTTTTCGAGAAAGGCTTCAATGCCGCTGAGGGGCTTTTCTTCAGTCTTTTCAGCATCGGCTGGTTTGGAAACGTCTGGCGCGGTGAACAGATAATCATATTGGGCGGCCACGGTAACCAATTCACGGATGTTAAGAAGTCTTTCTTCGTCTTCCCCCTTGCCTTCGCGGAAAAGCTTTTCCATCCCGCTTTCGTTAATAATGAAGCGCAGGGCTTCCGAAGGTTTCTTCTCCTTGAGTTCCTTACCAATATCGTCAAGCAGTTTCCAAAAATCTCTAACTTTGGCCCGAGTTCCTTCCGGTAGAAGATCTTCTCTTTGAGACATTACTTTGGCCACGGTGGCTTTGCCGATACCGCGGGGCGGCACATTGATGATTCGGCTGATGTCGCTCAATCTCTCCCGATTGAGAGCCGCTCGGACATAGGAAAGAACGTCTTTAACTTCTTTTCTTTCGAAGAAACGGACACCGATCAATTGGTAAGGAATATTTTTCTTGATGAAAGATTCCTCAAGGATTCGCGACTGGAAATTTGTCCGATAGAGAACGGCGATTTGTTTTTCCGGTGTGCCATTCTCGATCAAGGCGCGGGCGGTTTCGGCAATGACTCGAGCTTCGTCAACTTCCGTGTAGGAGACGGAGAGAGCAATTTTTTCGCCCGGATCATTATCGGTTCGGAGAATTTTCTTCTTTCTTAATGTATTTTTCTCAATGACGCTATTAGCGGCCGCCAGGATGTTTTTGGTCGAACGGTAATTCTGTTCAAGGGTGATAACCGCTGCTTCGGGATAGTCTTTCTCGAAATTAAGGATATTTTCGATCGTCGCTCCGCGCCAGCTGTAAATATTCTGGTCAGCATCACCGACGACACAGATGTTCCGGTTAGGTTCGGTGAGTAAGCGGATCATCTGGTACTGGACCCGGTTGGTATCCTGGTACTCGTCGACATGGACGTATTTCCAGAGGCGAGTGTAGTGTTCCCGCACATCTTTGTGTTGGCTAAGGAGTCGGACGGTTTTGAAGAGTAAATCGTCGAAGTCTAGAGCTTTTTCTTTGTTCAGGATGCCCTCATACTTCTCCCAAACCTGGGACACCATTTCTTCCATGAAGCCTTTGGCTTGATCGAGATATTCCAAGTGGCTGTGCCCTTCCCCTTTGGCTCGGGAGATCATGTTGAGGATCTGGCCGGGATCGAACTTCTTAGGATCTAAGGAGACGGCTTCCATAGCTTCTTTGATCGCTCTTTTGGAATCGTTGCGGTCGAAGATGGTGAAGTGTCGGCTCAGATTCAAATAGCTGGCATTTTCCCGGATAATCTTGACTCCCAAAGCGTGAAAGGTGCTGACGAAAGGCTGTCCGCTCATGGAAATGGGAATGTTTAAGCTTTTATCTTCGGTCAGAAGTGTAACAACCCGCTCGCGCATTTCTTTGGCCGACTTATTGGTGAAAGTGATGGCTAGGATGGCTTGAGGGGCGACGCCTTTTTTGACCAAGTTCAGGATCCGATGAGTGATAACCCGGGTTTTCCCCGCTCCCGCTCCGGCCACGATCAAAACCGGTCCCTCTGTCGTTTCTACTGCCCGCTCTTGGGCGGGATTAAGGCTGGTCATCTCGCTAGTCTACAGGAAGAAGTTAGACTTGGCACGCGCATTTTGTAATTCAAGATATTGGCTGCAGCTAAAGCTTGCCTCTAAGTGCCCTCAAAAATTTTCCGAAGCAAGCGAGCAATCTGAGGGTGCAGCGAACTTGCTGATGACAATTTTTGAGGACACTTCAGGTTATATATAAATGGCCACCATCTTTGACATCATGACAAAAAATAAGCTTGTGTATATCTAGCATTGACAATAATTCCTAGGTTGATAACCTAGAGGGATACCCTAAAGTACCTTTGATGAATATGGCTCTGTTGAGCCACAAGGCGAACTGGGTAACTCGGCGGAATAGTTGAAAATCAGTTTTGGCTGACTTGCAGGAAGACAATATCCGTTATGAAATTAAAATCTCACTCAGATAGTAAATATAGCCGTGTCTGGGGTAAAAAGTTTACCAGCTATTTTTCCATTTTTCTGGCTGTCGTTGTCCTATTTGGATTATCCGAGACCGCGCACGCCGGTCTCATTTCTTTTGTAGCTTCTCTAGTGACCGGTCCGGAGGTTTCGGCCAAGTCGGTCGCACCAGCCTCAAAGTGGAATTCCCAGACAATGCCTCTTCTGGCCGCCGCTGCTAACTCCGACAGCAATCCTGATAAGATTATTGACACCATCCCTGTTCTTAATGGTGAAACCCTGGTCCCGGACATGATACCAAGTGAAAGTGCTGGCGATATTTCTACCAAAATTAGTACATATACCGTGAGGAGTGGCGATACTATTAGCGGCGTGGCCTCGATGTTCAAAGTTTCGATCAATACGGTTCTTTGGGCTAATAATTTGACAAGCAAATCGGTTCTTCAAGCCGGACAGACCCTGGTGATACTGCCGGTAACCGGTATTGCCCATACGGTTGGTAAAGGGGAAAATGTTTCTACTATCGCCAAGAAATATAGGGCCGATGCTCATGAAATTTACGCTTATAACGATCTTTCCGAATCTTCGGTTTTGACTATCGGACAGAGATTGATCATCCCCAGTGCCGAATTTATTATGACAGCTCCGGTTGTCGTTAATGGCCGGATTAAAGTTGCACCCTATGAACCGCTTATTGGTGATGTTAAAAACTTGCCTTCTTATCCCGGATATTTTGCTTGTCCGGTTTTGGGTGGCCGCCTGACCCAGAGCCTTCACGGCCGCAATGCAATAGACTTGGCCGCGCCGATCGGCACGCCGATTCGAGCGTCGGCTGACGGAACGGCTATTATTAGCCGTGGGGGAGGCTCTTGGAGCGGCGGCTATGGTAATTTTGTAGTTATTTCCCACAATAACGGTTCTCAAACTCTCTATGCGCATATGTCTAAGACCGCTGTTTTGGCCGGCGCCCTCGTTCGTAAAGGCCAGGTGATAGGCTATATAGGCATGACCGGTTTGACTACCGGCCCTCATATTCACTTCGAAATCCGCGGCGCCCAAAATCCTTTCACTAGCCAATCGTGCGATTAGAGTCAGCCGGCAATCTTTTGGCGGTATTGAAGAGCTTCGAGGATATGCTCTTTTTTTATTTTTTCTGCACCAGCTAGATCGGCAATTGTTCTTGAGACTTTAATGATTCGATGGAAGGCTCGACCAGAAAGCTCCAGTCTTTTGGCGGAATCAGTCAGTATTGACCGGCTTTCTATCTCCAGATTGGCTATTTTTTCTAGATCCTCGGCGCTCATTTCTGAATTGAAATATTTTTTTATGCCGAATTGGGCGAATCTTTTTTCTTGGATAACTCTGGCTGATTTCACTCTGGCTTGGATGGTTTCTGAAGATTCCCCTGTTGCCGCGCCGTTAGCCAACTTGTCATAGTCAATCTTGCTTACGTTGAGCCAGATATCCAAACGGTCCATAATCGGTCCGGAGAGGCGGCGACGATAAGCCTCCAGGGCTTTGGCTGAACAAGTGCAGCCATTCTCGCCTTTGCCACAAGGACAAGGGTTCATTGAAGCGATCAGGATGCATTGGGCCGGAAAAACGATCACTCCTCTAGCTCGCGAGATTGTAATAATCCGGTCTTCAAGGGGTTGGCGTAAAGCCTCGATGACACTACGGTCGAATTCTGGGAATTCATCGAGGAAAAGAACACCGCGGTGGGCTAAAGTAATTTCGCCCGGTTTGGGGAAGGAACCGCCGCCGACAATCGAAGGGTAAGAGGCAGTGTGGTGGGGCGCCCGGAAGGGTGGTTCGGTGATCATTTTCGCATCCAGAATCTTGGCGGCTGAATGAATACTGGTAACTTCGACAGATTGCTCGTAAGAAAGGCTGGGAAGAATACTCGGAAAGGCATTGGCTAGCATAGTTTTGCCCGTACCGGGCGGTCCGCACATGAGAAGGTTGTGAGCGCCGGCGGCGGCGATCTCCAAACCGCGTTTGGCCGATTCGTTACCTCTAATAGTTTTCATGTTAAGGCCACTTTTTTCGTTATTTGGTCCGAGGGTCTCCCTTGGCTCTAGTCTCTCAATCAGTTTTAAACCTCTGAAGTGGTTAACTATTTCGGCTAGAGAAGAGATTGGGTATATCTCTATATTTCTAGCCAAAAGGGCCTCATTGGAGTTGTCTTTGGGAATGTAAACTTCCTTGAAGCCGTGATTTGCTGCTTGGCAGAGAATTGGTAAAAGGCCGCTGACTTTTCTGACATCCCCTTCCAAGGACATTTCTCCAAGGAAGAGCTTACCTGCCGATTCAAACCTGACCTCGTTGGTAGCGAGCAGGTAAACCAGAGCCATGGCCAGATCGAACGAAGGTCCCTCTTTGCGAAGATCGGCGGGGGCCAGAGAAATGACAACCTTCTGATTCCTTTGTTTGGGCGAAGGAAAGCCACTGTTCTTGATCGAAGCGGCCACCCGGTCTTTGGCTTCTTCGACGGCTCGGTCGCCTAGTCCAACAACAGAAAAGGCGTTAAGGCCGTTGGAGATGTCGACCTCAACGGTAATGCGTTCAGATTTAAGCCCAACCAGCTGGGCACTATAAACTTTGGCGACGCTCATTACCCCACTTTAGCAGAACGGGATAAAATCCGTATCAAATAGCGATAAAATCCGGATAAAATCCGGATTTTATTTCTTAAAAACTGTGATTTTTGCTAGTGCGCGTGCTTAATAGAAATCCTGGAAGAAGGATTGGCTTCGAGACGCTCAATCTCTATTGGCTGGCCACAGGTCTCGCATGTACCATACGTGCCTTTCTCAACTCGATCAAGGGCGGCATCCACCTCATTTAACTGTTCTTTGAGGCGCTTCAAAATGCCGCTATTTTCCTCGTATTCTTCCAACTTGTCGGCGACTTCATTCTCGTCGGCTGCATCAACTTCAATCTTACTGGAGGTAGCTTCCCAACCCTGATCTTTGGCTGAATGGTTCTGGCCAACTTCTCCAAGCTCGACCTCCAATTGACCCTTTTCCGTTATTAATTTCTTCTTGAATCTTTCGAGGTCTTTTTTGTTCATGGTGATATGTTATCTAATAAAGGCCTTTTTTTCAAGTCGGTCGATGATTTCCATCAAAACCGATTCATTTTTGGCTATAACTAGGGTCTTTTCATCTACGAAGGAATAAAGGAAAATAGTGCTGCCGTTTGAGCCGATATATTCGCGAACATCACGGTTCTTGACGATCCGGTCTTTGAATGTGCCTAAAGACGCGGCGCCGTAAATAGGAATATTGATTTGCGGAGGAGTGACTGGAGTGGAAGAAGCTGTCGTTGTTGTTCCGGATGAATTGGAAGCATTTGCTGGAATAATATTTGTTTGGCTCATATCATCGGGAGCTGAGTTCACGCCGATGAAAGGTTTCAAGTCATTGGGCATATTATTTTCCCATTGAAGCATCCCGGCGAAAGCATTCTGGAAGAAATTATTGGTCGTAATAACGAAAACGCTTTTGACCGCGTCCGGATCGGAATAGATGCCCAGCATCCAAGCGGGGGCTAAGGATCGGCGAAGAATGTCCGGAGCTCCGACATCGAAGTAGTCGCTCATTTGGTTGGCAGGGATAACTGTATTTCCAGTGGGGCCGGATTCGGCAAAGATAATTTCCCTAATGCTATTGGCCGGCAGCTCTTTGGACATTTCAGTTAAGACAACTTTTTTGATCGCTTCAGAGCCGGTATTGCCTAGGACGATGACACCTTGCGAATCCGTCGGGATAATATTGTAAGACAGAATCTGTTGTTGGACCGGTGGCGTTGCCACAGGTTCTTTGGAAGCAGCCAAGGGGCTTTTGGTATATAGATAGTAAGCGGCGTAACACCCGCCCCCGATGAGGATCAGACTTATCAGGGTTATGGCAATATTCTTCGGCCAATTGGACGGTTCTTTGGGCGGAGAATTTTTGACGTTGACACGGATAACCTCTTTGCGATCTTCGGAAGTTTGGGGGTTGGCCATCACTTCCATTCGGGGGGTTGTACTGGCTCCAGTTGTCGTTACTTGTTTAATCTCTGGAATAGCCTTGGTAGGCTGTATTTTCGCCAAGGCTTCTGCTTTTGCTTTGGCTTCCTCCTCCTCTTTCTTCTTACTTTCGGCAATGGAGATCGTAGCTGAAGAAACATGCCTTTTGGCCAAGGCATGAGCGAAGTCACTCTCGTAAGTCCGCAATCTCTCAACATCCGGCCCTTCCGTAGGCCCGGCTTTGCTCAAAGTGCCGCTAAACTGGGAATCGGAACTTTTTTCCGGGGTGAAAGCAAAATTGGCGCCAATGGTTTTTGTTGGTGGGTTGGCCGGACCGTAGCGTTCCGGAAGCGGTGTTTTCTCTGTTATTGGGCTAGGGGCCGGTACTTGTTGATTTGGAATGAGAGGGTTGGAAGCCGGAAAAATTGGGTTGATTGGGGCTACTGGGCTACTGGGGGTAGCTGCAGAGATTGGCGTGACTGGTATATTTGGGGCGGCTGGAGCGGCACGTTGAATAGTTATTTTGTCCGGAAAAACCTGGGTAATGTCAGCCGAAGTTTCTTCCTTGACTGGAGAAATATTGAGATCGGGAGTTATGTCGAAAACTCGATCAGAATTTCCTACATCCTGGCCTTTGGTTTCCGTATCACCAGCAGCCGGATCAGGGTTCTTGGGCAAAGGTTGCGGCTGGAGTTCGATATCTTCGTCCATGTGGTTATTATAACCTATGAGGTAGGCGGATAGGTAGGAAGTTGGAGCTAGGAGCTAGGAGCTAGGAGCTAGGAGCTAGGAGCTAGGAGCTAGGAGCTAGGAGCTAGGAGCTAGGAGCTAGGAAGATTATAAAAATAACTGTAATGCTTCTGTCAAGTTCCCCGCTTTACTTCTTAGCTCTTACCTCTTAGCTCCTAGCTCTCTGTTTTCCCCTAAAACCTCTTCCTAAACTCACTCCTCGGCTTCGGAGCCTCCTCTTTCTTAGTGAAGAAAGTCGGATTAGCATTCTTGATGGAGAGGTTCAAACGGCCCTTGTCGTCTTTTTCCTTAACTGCCACCGGTACTTTGTCCCCTTCTTTGAGGTAAGTCTCGACTCTCTCTACTCTGAATGGGGCGATTTCCGAGACATGAACCAAACCTTCGGCATTGGGTCCGATCCGGACGAAGGCCCCGAAGTCCATCAACTTGACTACTTCCCCATCGAACTTCTCTCCCGGCATATACTCGCGAGTCATGCCGTAAATAATATCTTTGGCTTTCTGGGCGGTCTCATTCTTACCTGTAATGAAGACTGAGCCGTCGTCTTCGATGGTGATGTCGTCGACTTTGGTCACATCGCGGATTTCGTTAATGGTTTTGCCGCCGGTGCCGATAACCAAGCCGATCTGATCGGGCTTGATCTTGAGCATCAGAATCTCTGGGGCATTGGGCGATATTTTGGCCCGAGGCGTCGCGATTTCCTTTTCTATAACATCAAGAATCTGAAAGCGAGCGGCTTTGGCTTTTTCAAACGCTTCGCTCAGTATCTTCAATGGAATACCGCCAACCTTTACATCCATTTGAACGGCCGTCACGCCGTTTCTTGAACCGGCTACTTTGAAGTCCATGTCGCCATGATGATCTTCCGGACCTTGAATATCGGTTAAGACTTTGTATTTCAAAGTTTTATTCTTACCCTCGCCCACTTCTTTCATCATCAGTCCTGAGGCAATACCGGCAACAGGAGCTTTAATAGGAACTCCGCCGTCCATCAAGGCCAAAGTCGAGCCGCAAACGGAACCCATGGAAGTTGAACCATTGGAAGCCAAAGCTTCAGAGACAAGGCGAATAGTGTAAGGGAATTTATCTTTTTCCGGA
>JBAYFW010000014.1:0-15583 GCA_041667005.1 Minisyncoccota bacterium
GGTGCTTCGGGGATCAATAAGAATGGCACAAGCGGCCAAGGTTTTGAGGCAGTCAAAGGTAATGGTCAGCCGGTCATTGCCGGAACAGTCTCGACTGTAAGCGGCACATCTTTGACTATTGCCAATAGCGGCAATCAGAATTATGTCGTTGATGCTAGCAATGCCAAGATCACAAAGCTTGGTATTACTAACGCGACAATTGCCAATATTGTAACCGGCGACCATGTTGTGGTTCAGGGTACGATTAATGGCACTTCAATTACAGCGGCCACTATTGTTGATCAGCCGGCTGTTATAGCATCCGTAAATGGAAACAACACTACGCCGGTTATGCACCCAGGATTCTTCGGTTCAATCGGATCATTCTTCAAGAATTTCTTCGGGATTTAGTATTTTTAAGGACTAGTTAATTTAAAGAAAACAGGAGCAAGTCCTGTTTTCTTTTGGCTAACTTGGCAAAGGCCAAGTCAGCTGTCTCCAATTTTAATCGCGGAAATTTACATTAACCTATTTCCACAATCCCAAAATCAAACCGTAAATGACCAACATAACCAATTGGTAGCCGCTTTGGATCAGGAATCTGGCCCATTTAACCTTGGTTGGATCAAGATTCCACATTGAAGCGCCGGCAATAGTTGGCATAATGAAAGCGGCCCAGATCCAGAGAGCGTTCACAACTCCGGAGGCTGTCTGCCAGCCGGCAATATAATAGGCCAAAATCCAAATCTGAAATAGGCTCAAAAGAAACTGAACCAAGTAAAGCAATCGTGTCGACTTCTGCATCTCGTTTCGCTTCTCTACTAGAGCGGCATCAGCGCCGATCACAGCCAGCCACGTCTTGCCAAACAAAGGACCGTACCAAATTGCTCCAACTACCAATGAAAGGACGCTGCAAACGATGACTGCCAGGTAATTTATCATCATGTTTGAGTTTACTTTATATTTAAAAGCTATTAATAGGCAAATTATAACAGAGATTTGAGGAAAAGAGGAACCCCACGGAAGGCCGTGGGGCGAAATGGACGAAGGTGGGCCCTAGGGCATCATCACACGTTCAATCTCCTCGTCGATAGAGATATCGTTTGTGGCTCTTATGGTCGCCAAGCCGAGAAGCCTGATTACCTCCACGGTGCCAATTCCCAAGATAAAAGCGATCTTCTCGACCGCCAACCCTGCACCCTTTAGCAGCCGGTAAGCAGCGAGATCGGGTTCATTGATGGTAATTGACTCCGTCTGTTCGTAGCCTTTCACCGCCCCAGCTCCAGTTCTCGCTTTTTTATTCGGAGAGCTAACAGCAGGCTGGCCCTCGCCGAACTCACTCTTGATCTGTTCGACGATACGGCCAACTATTTGCTCAAACTCGCTGTCCGCCGACATTTCGAGACCCTTGCTGCGAAAGTAAGCGATACGGCTTTCCTTGAGGCCGAGTCCCGCAGCAATTTCGGCCTCGCTAATGTCTTTCTTGTAGACCATTGCCAAAGCCCTGACGGCGGCATAGCGAGCAAGGGCTGGGTTCTTTTGTCGGATATCGGTGTTTGTGAATAATTCAATTGAGACCTCCTCAAAAGAATTGCAAGCAAGTTCTCTTGCCATTGCGCTTACTGCAACAGTATCTTCGTACGCCATATCATTCCTGTTTTATCGTATTCGATTGCTTAAGTTCCATCGAAACCTTCCTTGAAAAGGAGGCCTCTTTTCCTCAAATACAATGACATATATAGGCATTATTTGCAATATTTACATGAGCCAGATTGTATTCCCTAACAGCATGCGGAAATCAAAATATTAGTGTATAATATATGCATGAAATCAACCCATTCCCACAATTCAACCATCACAGTATTAACAATTCTCATACTTCTTTTTATCGGAGCTTGTGTTTATACTTACTTAACCCTAACTTCCCTTTCCACTCGCCTTGATAGTCTTACCGTTAATCTGAATACCGTTTCCTCGAATTTAGCTTCCACCACCAGCCGGTTGGAAGTAGCCATCGCCAATACCAATGCCAACCTATCAAGTGCTTTGGGAGTTCAGCAGCAAAGCGTGAGTAATATCCAGATGCAACTGGGTTCCGTTCAAAGCCAAGTTGGTAGCGTAAGCGGCACCGTTAATACTTTGCAGAAGCTGGCCAAGACCGACCCCGAACTTTTGAAAAAATATTCTAAGGTCTACTTTCTGAGCGACAACTACATTCCGGCCCGGTTATCGATAATCCCGGACGCCTATCAATACAGCAGCAAGAAACAAATGCTTCTCCATAGCGATACCCTGCCTTTCATGCAATCAATGGTCGACGCGGCGGCCGCTTCCGGCATCAAGATTTACGCCCAGTCGGCATATCGTTCCTTCGCCGAGCAGAGAGCGCTTAAGGACGATTATACGATCACTTATGGCGCCGGCACAGCCAATTCTTTCGCCGCCGATCAGGGCTATTCCGAACATCAGCTTGGAACAACGGTAGATTTTATCGCTCCCGGTTTGGGTGGCGACCTCGACGGCTTCGACAAGACGACCGCCTATACTTGGATGGTGGCCAATGCTTACAAATACGGCTTTATTCTCTCTTATCCCAAAGGAAACCCCAATTTCGTCTATGAACCCTGGCATTGGCGCTTCGTTGGAGTCAAATTGGCTACTACTCTTCATAATCAAGGTCTAACTTTCTACGACCTTGATCAGAGAACAATTGACGGATACCTAGTCTCGATCTTTGATCCTAATTAGCTTTAAAGTCGCGTCTTGGAGGAGAAAACTCGCTATTTGTTATAGATTTTTATGAATTGCATGCCCGCCAAATTGCTTTCGCAGAAGAGCGACAATCTTATTGGAGTATTTCTTCTGATTCTTAGGATCAGTTGATTCTTGTCGAACCTTGAACGAATCTTCAATAACTCGGACATCAACTCCCAGTTCATGACCGGTCTTAATAGTCCATTCACCTTCACCTGTGGAATCAATCTTGCCGGATGTGGCAGCAATGTTCTCATTCTTGAATATGTTGGCACAGAGATCAATAAGCCAACTGCGGACAACGGAACCTTGTTGATAGACGCGAGTAACGTCAGACAAATTTAACTTAAACGGACTGGCCTCAAGGACAGCATAACCTTCGCCGATAGCTTCCATCATGCCGTATTCGATGCCGTTATGGACCATTTTGACGAAGTGGCCGGCACCTGAAGTACCGCAGTAGGCGTAGTTGTGACCAGAAGACAGGGCTTTAATAATAGGTTCAATGACAGACCATTTTTCCTTGGGTCCACCGACCATGAGAGCAAAACCGTTCTTTTCACCCCAAACGCCGCCGGAAGTGCCGCAATCGAAATAGTGGATACCCTTCTTCTTGAGCTTAAGTCCCCTTTGTTGGCTGTCTTTGTAAAAAGAATTGCCGCCATCTATGACGATGTCGCCTTTCAAGAGATGGGGGCCGAGGTGTTCTTTTCCAAATAGGAAATCGTCAACAATAGCGTGAGGTAACATAATCCAAAAAACTCGGGGCTTTTTGGTCTTTTTCACCGCCTCCGTAACGTCACCAGTAGCAAAAACTCCACTCTTCTTCACTTCCCTACGTGGCTCCTCTGACCGATTCCAGGCTATAACTTTAAATCCTTTCTTCTTCAATCTCCGGGCGATCTGTCCGCCCATCCGGCCAAGGCCGAATATTGTTAAGGGGGTTTTCATGGGGATAGTTTAGCATGAATAAAAGATGAAAATATGCACAAAACAACCTGCGATCCTAAGACCGCAGGTCAAGCCTTCTCGGGATTTAACCGACTCAGTCGCGAGTAATCTCCTGCAGCGCTTCGGCCCCGGCCTCGCCCAGAAGATAGCTCATCGAAGCCCGGCAGTATTCCGTTACTCTTTCTTCTGCCAGTCCCGCCAGAGCTAAAGCAATGGCTACTTCAAGGTGGGGTTCCTGAGAATACTCTCCGTCGAGGTATCTGAGAACGGCTGGAAACTGGGCAGCACAGTGCAGCACTAGCCGGCCCCCCTTGGCCGCTGACCGCAACAGGGCCACGCCTCCGAGGTCGGTCTTTTCCCGAACCGAGGACAAAGTGCGACTGGGTTGGCCGATCTCGTCCTCAAGGGGATAGAGATCAACATAGACGAGACCGATTGGCGGAAGCTCCAGTCTAGCCAGTTCGGTCTGGTCTCTATCTCCGGTGCCAGCTAGCAAGGCAGCATGGATTCTCCTCGAAAGGGTCACGACTCGGTGGCCGAGAATCGGCTCACCAACAATCTCTCCGATGTCCTCCGCCGGGATTCTCCTCTGACACAAATAATCCGCTGTCCCCGCCGAAGCTAATAGCTTCCATTGTCGAGCGACCAAGGCGGCTGCAAATTCGTCCAAGCCATCCTTGTTGTAAGCCGACAGTAAAGCCACCGGCTGTCTTGGATTGATATCTTTCATAGGTACTAAGGTTCTTTCTTGTTGAGGGTTTACTTCCGTGTAGAATAGTACTCATTTTAGGAGTCAACGCAAGAGGATTGCAAAATACGAAAGCTAAGAAATTACACCGCTCGAGCGACTAGTCCCACTAGAACAATTCCTAGGAAATTGAAAGCGAACGACAAGACCAGAAACAGGGGTGTTTTGGCCTTAGAAAAGCCTAGAAGTCCAAGCCCTAATTCATCCGGCAAAGGAGAAGCAATGATGAGGCCGCCAACAAGGAAAGTCAGCCAGCGAAAAAGGCGGAGCTTGAAAATGGTATGCAGCTTTCGAGTCAATCCTTTGATCGTAATCAGTTCGGTTAAATGAACAGAAAATACATTTCGGGCGAAAGTGAAAATGAGATAATCGCCGCACATCGCTCCAAGGGCGCCGAAAAAGGCGACGGAATAAAGATTATCAAGCCGGGAAATCTCTCCCAGAACTACCATAGCCGGAGCAGTCGTAAAGATAGAAGTGAAGAAGAAACCGGCAATGAAACTGTTTAGGAAAGCAATATCACGAGTTACTGAAAGTATTTGAGACAAGACCCCGCTAAGAACGATGATAACTGCAACAAGAACACTCAAAGCAATGACTATCAAATCTCTGGTTAAAGCCGAGGTTGTAGCTCTCATACTAGCTAGATTTTACCATTATTACCCTCTCTTTATGTAAAACTTCCCCTTCACGTAGTTTTCAATTACCTCAAAGCTTGGAAAATATCTAGGCGAAGGGAGATTTTTGAGATCAAACCATTGCCACTTCACAATTTCGTCAGGTTCCGTAATCTTGGCTTCGCCGGACCATTCATGAGTCAGAAGACCAACTGTCATGAAGTGGGCGAATTGGTTTTTGCAGTTATGAACGGAAATGACTTGGGGGTTCTTAATATCAATATCTGTTTCTTCCTTAACCTCCCGAATAGCCCCTTCTTCAAAGGTCTCGCCCCATTCAAGCTTGCCACCCGGCAAAGACCATTCGCCGGCGCTCCGGAAAGCCGAGTCGGCTTTATCGGGATCAGGGTGGCGCAAACCCAAGAGGATTTTGCCATTCTTCTCTAAGATGACACCGAATCCGGCACCAACACGCTTTTTTTCTTGGGACATGGGTTAATTGTAGTTCCACTGAATAGTTTAGTCGAGCAAATTCTCAAAATACCCCACCATCGCCCTAATTCCCTTCAAATTATTGTCCCACTCAATCGTGTTGTGAGTTTTGAGCTCAACTGTAATAGCTGGAATATTCTCTGAAGCCAGCCAGTCGTCAGCCGCTCCCGTTGTAACATAAGCATCAAAAGTTTTAACTGCTGGATAGCCAGCGGCGGCCGAGTAAGTATTCATGAGATCTAGAGTTCCGGGCAAAATCCCGTCTTGGCATTGAGAAGCGTAGACGGCGTTAGATTGGCTATGCCAGAAGATGGCCGCAGCGGGTTTGAAGGTTGCAATATAGTGACGCAGAGCTTGAGTTTCCGGTTCGGAAAAGGCGGCTGTGCCGGCGCTAACGGTTTTCGACTGCCAAGTGCTCTTAGGTTGCCACTTACAATCAAAGTTACGGTTGAGATCAACTTTATTTGCGTTGAAACGTCCAGCGGCAAGAATTTTAGCGTCAATTGAAATGTCCGAGGAATTGAAGCGGCCTTCTTTACCAGTAACCTCAAAGACTCCATCAGGATTGGCGGAAGGTATAATGGTGATAGTTAAGCCAGCCGGAACAAAATCTGGATGGGCAGTTAAATAATCTATGAAAGTATAAGCCAGAAGAACACTATTCCACTCATAGCCGCCGTGAATGCCGCCGACAAAAAGAAGGTGTTTGGGGCCAGTGCCATAGGTGTAGGCCTCGATATCACGCTTCTCGACCGACTGACCGATAATGCTTTTTGTAACTTCAGATTTTTTAACCACTTCAACCGGAGCTGGAACAGGAACTGGTTTGGAAGAAACTTTCCAAATAATCAGGCTCAAAGCCAAAAGGACCACAATAAAGACAATAACCCAGATGGTTTTCTTGGAGGAAGTTTCGGGCATGATTATTATTTGGCGTAATAGTTGAGAACGGCTTTGACTCCGGCTAAGTTCATGGTCCATTCCGGATCGGTGTGATTGGTGAGAAGGACGCTAATGGCCGGGATGCTATTCTTGGCTAACCAGTTGGTCATATCTCCGGTCGTGGCATAGAAGTCGAAGCTTTGGTGGGCCGGGTAACCGGAAGCCTTGGCGAAGGCCTGAGTCAAAGCGTTGGTCTCAGTGGAAACGCCGTTGTGGCAATTGGAAGCGTAAACACCTCCGGCGGCGCTGTACCAAACAACGACGGCAGTCGGCTTGTTAGTTGTGACATAGCTCTCCATTGCCTGGCTTTCCGGCTCGGAGAAGGCACTATCTCCGCCACTAACAGTCGTGCTCTGCCACTTGCCTTTGGCCTGCCAGTCGCAATCGAAGTTACGGTTCAAGTCCACACCATTGCCGTTGTAACGGCCGGAAACAAGTTTGGTTTGGGAAGTCGTAACTAGAGCTGGATCAAAATCGCCTGAAGTACTGCCAATCACTTTAAAGAATCCGTCTGGGTTGAGAAGTGGGATAACGGTAACTTTTACGTTAGAAGGTATAACACTGGGATTCTTCTTCAAATAATCTTGAAGTTTGAAAGCGACCAAAGCGGTGTTCCATTCATAACCGCCATGAATGCCGCCAACGAAGAGAATTTCGGTGGTACCTGTTCCATAATGGAAAGCCTGGATATCGCGGCCCTGGACCGATTGGCCGATCACGGTCATCTCACTATTAACAACTGGGCTCTGAGTAGGCGCGGCTCCGTTTGCCGGAGTGGTTGCGGGCGTGGGATTCTCAGTTACTGGAGCAGGAGTTGAAGAACCACGGAAGAACATAAAGTAACCAGCGATTAATAATACAACAACGACAATTGTGATGATGAGGGGTTTTTTCATATGTGTGTATTATAGCATGAATTAACGGCACCTAGGTCATAGGCGCCGTTGGACTTGCTGGCGATTTGGCGTGTTGGATCAGATCCAGACGGCCTCGCTCTCCAAGTTGCTACTGTATTTGCCGGATCCGGGAGCTGTCTCGATATCTCCGTCGAGCATGATAACCACGAACACTTGGCATTTCTGAGAGGAATCGAGTGCATTCCGAACTGTTGTCGAAACTGTCTGCAACAGAGCCTTCAGCGCTGTGTGAAATTGCTTGGCAGTTCGCCCGTTGCGACTCGCTCCACTCAGTCGCACCTCAACACCCATAACACCTTCCTTAGGTGAAGGGCCGCTATCGGCTTTTTGGACATAGTACTCGGCCGGTCGTTGGAGAACATTCTCGACGCCCAGACAATCGCATACAACCGCCCGAAGTACCTCGGCAGCAAACTCGCTGCTGCTCAAGGCTTCGGCTACCATTCCTGGCGTACCGATGCAAGCTGCTTTAATTTTCATTAAGTTAACCGTTTTTGAGTTTCTGGACCACACGTTTATGATCTGGCGAAATTATACATAAAAGTGGGCGATAGTCAAACAAATCTTATTTCCACCCCAACTTCTCGCCATGATCTTTTAGAAAGGCCGGGATTTGCGAATGCAAAGGCGAAGGCAAGTTATCAATCGCAAACCAGCCGATCTCATCAAACTTGTGCGGCTCGCCATTCTTAACTTTGGAGCGGTCAACTAGGACCTTGAAATCTAGGGCAATCCAATGGGTCTTCTTGCCATCTTTCAAACGATGAACATCGCGGTAACCCAGAAATTCGAAGCTCACAACATCCGTGCAGTACTCTTCGGCAATTTCCTTCCGTAAAGTATTTTCAACCGTATCGCCAAACTCCAGACCGCCGCCGCCCCAGTCCCAATTTCCCTGCTCGTCGCGGCAATTGGCGCTTCGTTTGTTGAGAAGAACATGGCCCTGGCCGTCGTGGCAGAGGTAGATGACGCTGACACCGGTGTAATCTAGGCCTTTTTTCATGAGCTGATTATAGCAAATTTAAGATTTTAAATACCCTTTTATCCACTTTAACTCTCTTGATTTCAGAGCAAATATGGGTATACTTGTTAATGTCTATCGGTTAAGCGTTAACTGATAGGGTATAACATCCTAGAGCAGCCCTCCTCGCGGAGGGCTGCTTTGATTACCGACGAATTCCTCCCTTCTTTTCAGCTCTCGACCCCAAATATCAGCTTCAATTTTTAGAATATCAGTATAGCCATCTGCTCCAGTTCGCAATTCCTGGGAAACATTATTCTTTGATGAGAAAATGTAAACCTTTTTCCCGTCTCTTCGCAAATAATTAACCATGGCCAGGAAATCGGAGTCTCCTGAAAAAAGAACTGCCGTGTCGTATTTTTTCAAAAAATGCACAGCATCGATTGTCATTTCGACATCCATGTTACCCTTTTCCTCTATAGACTCGCCCTGATCTCCAGTAACACTTATTTGCTTGAGTTTCTTTTTTCGAACTTCGAATTTCAAACCTTTCTTGAGGAAGGTATAGAATTTATGCTTACTGTCAGTATTGTATTTTCTCGTACCGTTTGCAGGATATGCCGTGTAATATAGCACTTTTATTGATGTACCCAAATATTTCTGCTTTATGTAATTAACGATCTTTTGGTAATCCAGAAAACGACCCTTAGCTTTCTGAGCTTGCCATAGATTTGAGGCATCTATAAAAATGTAGATCGAATTACTACCTTGAGCAAAAGTATTTGAAGAGATTTTCGTGCTTAACATGCACGGTATTATATACTTTTATTCCAAGATTGAAATTACTTCAACAACTTAACCAACTTTTCCGGTGTGCTGGCATAACCGCTAAAAAGAATATCGCGGCAAGTTTCTGGATCTTTGTCAGATAGAGCATAGATCGTCTTACCCAAAGCCGTGGCATAACCCAACTCCAAAGTCACGCTGTTCCCTATATAACCATCTTTGTTGAACATAAAAGTGACATCTCCTTTGACGATTTTGCTGAAGTGATCAAGTGTGAGACCCATGGCAATGAATCGCTTATTGTGACCTTCAACCTTATCAACGCCGCCGTAGTTGTAAGTATAGTAATGCGGAGCGTAAACAGTCACACCTAGTTTCTTGAGCTTCTCTTCAAAGGCAACTGCCTCTCTGGCGAAACGGTTGCTGGAGCAGATGGTGACTGATTTCATAGATATTCTATTCGTTCAGCTTGGCTCTAACTTCTGTCAGCTTGATATTTTCTAGAGCCTTGGCTTCGGCAGCATTAACTTGTTGCAGGCTGAGAACAGCTTCAGCCAGAGCGTCCCGATAACGAAGACTGATTGCATTGGAAAGTTCCAGATAGGCCGAAGCGAAGCCGGTCAAAACAGCCCCATTTTCTTCAGGCGTAAGCTTCTTTTCGGCCACAGACTTGATGATCGAGCGGACTTCCTCATACTTCTTCTCTTCGAGAAGTTTTTCAATTTTGGTGAGATCGATATCCATATATTTAGGGCTTCAGCTTAAGTTTGATAATGATTCTAGAAATCATAATCCGTTTGGATTGACAATCACCGTCGTCAGGTAGGGTTTCAGAGGCCTCCTCGAGAGCGGTAGTTAGGAATTCTCGAGCCTCGTTTCCCTCTTTCGAGCCGACTTTGGTTCTGTCAAGAAAGCCCGCCAAAGACTTTTCTAGTCTAGAAAAAGCGTTCGTGCCTAATTTGGTATTCATGACGGTCTCCATAACTTGTTCGCGAACAGATTTCTCGATAGCGGCATTGACTTCTTTTTCAAACTTGGCTTTATCAATAGCCCCAAGAGGCTTGATTCCAAGTTCGCCAGCATCTTCGACTCCTTGCAAAGCTTCGAATCTAGTCTTGGCCTTATCGAAGTCTTTGAGGGTTCCCTTTGCCATAAGCGCCTTAAGTTGGGAATCAACTTGGGATTGAATTGCATTTGTTAAACCGGCAATCTCCTCAATTCCGCCTAGGACATTCTCTCTGATCTCGCCGAACAGCTTTTCAGCTGCGGCCTTGAGATCCTCGAGGCGTGTCAGACTCGACAAAGCGTTTTCCACCTGCCAGATTTGAGTCTGTAGATCGGCCGAAAGCTCGACAGCTTGCTCCTTGCCGATATCTCCGTGCTTGTCTTTAACCTTGCCCAAGACTTCCCATTGTTCAGAAATCTTCTCACTTTTCTTGGCAATCTCTCTCCTCCACTTGTCGGCTGAAATGCTGTTCGAAGTTCCAAGTACTTCTGAAAGAAAAGGAAGAGCCTTGGAAGCAAAGGCAATAGCCTGATAGGTCGCCAACTTAACTGTGCCGCCGCGACCGACGAAATCTTTGGCCGTATCAAGATTTTCCTTGTCTTCTCTTAAAACCTCGAGTTTCTCGGCCAAATCTTCCCTCTGCCCAAGCTGAGCCAGCTGGCTTTCCAAGGTTGAGATTTGCCCTGGAAGAGTTTTGAATAATTCTAATCTGGACCTCAAAGCCACCACTTCTTCTGGATTTTCAATTGCCTCCTTCTCCACATGTTTTGCGATAGCTTCAAACCCGGCCGCATCTAGTTTGAAGCCTAGGTCTTTTTCGATTTTGCCGCCATAAAGCTCTTTCAGACCGGCGCTGACTTGAGTTTTGGCTTCGAAAGTTTGAAAGCGGTTCTCTATGGCTTTCTCGTCCGCCATATCGAAAGTTTCGGCGTCTGGGTGGCCAGCCAAGAAGGTCAAGAAGTCCTTGTTATCTAGAGCAGCGTCGACGCTGAACTCTTTCCTGGCGGTCCCGGCTACTCTCTCGGCACCTGAAGTTGGATCGGGCATGTTTGTGATTTAATAATTCAATAAATTAATACCGATATATCTGGCAATGATAGCGCCGAGAAATCTTACGGTCAATGGACAACTAAGAGCATATCTAAGCCTTGGCCGAACGGTACTTCTGCATGATCTCCTCCTCAACTAACGATCGCTCTTTGCCGTAGCGAAGATAAGAGAGTTCCTTGATCGGCTGAACGATAGATTTGTCACCTAACGGTGGAGGCAAAGTTTCGATATTGAACGGTTTTACCGGCCGGCCATAGGCCAGCATCTTGAGGTAGGCGTTGCGATTATCGACTGACATTAAGTCCTTGGCCGTAAAGACCGGGGCGAACTGCTTCTCCAAATACTCGGCGTCCTCGGCACCGACTCGGAATGCGGCGATCGAGCCGACGTTGCCGAAGACCGAATCGCGGATTCTTTCCTCCAGCTGGGCGATAAATTGATGGGCCACGGTTAAAGATAGCTTGTATTTGCGGGCCTCAGAAAGAATAGTTGAGATAGAATCCGTTGTCACATTCTGGAATTCATCAATATACAAGTAGAATGCCGGGAAATCTTTGCCTAGGAGCTCAACTCGAGACAAAGCGGCCATTAGAATTTTGCCGACCAAGATAAGCCCGATCAGATTGGCATTAATCTCGCCCAGGCGACCCTTGGAAAGATTAACCAGAAGAATTTTCTTGGTGTCCATAATCTCCCGGAAATTGAGGCTGGAGCTCTCCTGGGCAATAATCGGACGCATAATATCATTGGAAAGAAAGACATCGAATTTACTGGTGATGTAGGGAACCATGTTGGCCAGAGCTCCTTCCCCGCCGGCTTTCTCGGCTACTTCCGACCAGAATTGGCTGACAATCGGATTCTTGCACTTGGCCAGCTTAAGCTGCCGATAAGGTTTATTGGAAAGAACTCGCGAGACATCAAGGAGAGTATTGCCGGATTCCGGATCTTCCATAACCAATTGGACGGCATTGCGAAAATATTGCTCGAACATCGGACCGCCGGCTGTTTTCATATCGAAAAGCTTATTGAAAATCGACAAAAGCTCATTGACGACGAAAGTTTTCTGTTCGGGGAAACGCCGATCATACTCAAGCATATTGAGAGCCATCGGCCGAGCGGTATGACTGGGATCGAAATAGATAACATCTTCATAACGGCTCTTGGGAATCATCGCCAAAATGTCTTCAATATCAGAACCGTGAGGATCAATGAAACAGACACCCTCGCCATTGGCAATATCCTGAGCGATCAGGTTTTTGAGAAGAGTAGTCTTGCCGGTTCCGGTTTGGCCGATAACATAGAAATGACGAAGACGGTCGTCCGGCGTCATGAAGACTTTTGTTTCCAACCCGCGATCGCGGTTTAGGCCGAGGATCACACCCTCTTTGGCAATCTCCAGCGGGACTGGCGCACTGCCGGCCTTGGCCACCTTGAGATGGGGCGAAGATTTCATGACGGTGGCCGGGAAATGCATAAGGGAAGTTAGCTCAGTCAGATTGAGAAGAAGGCGGTTCTTGCTATCAGCCAATCTGAATGAGAAATCATAAAGCAAGGCCTTCAGATCGCCTTTTTTAACCCGGTTAAAGCTCAAACGATTGCCGGAGGTGTTTTCGAACTGATTGAAAGCCGACTCGATATCTCCCAAGATCTGACTGGCTTGGGTTTCATTCTCGGCAGAAGCAATAAGGCGCAAATTGACGGCCACCGTCGGCGAAGCGATCTTCACCCTGATCTGTTCAAGGCTGTTTTCGTCCACATTCTGGGCAGCCTCTTTCTTTTTGGCCTCAGCCCGTTCCTTCTCTTCTTGAGACTGCGTCAATGAAGAGATACTTTTGAAAAAACCTTCAACGTATTTCGAAATTCCCTCATCATTCTTGGCAATAGCCTCGGAAATCTTCTCGCCTTTCATAATATCAGCCAGAGTCTTTTTGTATCGCTTGGTGTGAGATTCGCCCTGGGGCTTAATGACGATCTGAATAGCCGCACCTTCACCATGAGTTTTGATCTTGGAAAAGCTGTTCAGGATACTATTCAAAGGATCATGGTCGAACTGGTCATAGGTCTTGAGTGGCCAGATGGAATTCTTAACCTGGATGGCTGATGAAGCTACCGTAACGCCTTTTTCATTGAAAATGTTGTAATCATCCTTCTTCTCGACAATCTTGGCGTTGTGGAAAATTGAAAGCATCTGCTTTTCGAAAAGGCTTTTCTTGGCTTCATGGACGGCGACATTGAAAGAGAACTCATCACTATGATTGGCCACCGCCAGTTCAATAGTGAAATAACCCGTGCCGGATTCATCATCAACCGAAAGCATTCCGGAAAAGAACTGTTCCATCGAAGAAATAGCTTCTTTGAGAACTTCAGCTCGGCCCTGATCGGTTTTTTCCGGCAATGTCACTTCATAGAGAGTCATGTGGAGGGCTTTGAATTCTGGTGCATTTTCATTCATCCCCGGAATTGGATAGCCAGCCCTAAGGTACTGGACGAGGAAACGCTCGAAGTCATCCTGGACATGAGGGTCATTCATCCTCTCGATAATGCTTAAGGCATTCTTGATGCCGTGAGTTTGCATAATTCCCAAAAGATCAGAAATTTTCTGATCATGCTCCTCGGGAGTCAATTCTAGGACGATTGCTTCGGATTTCTCTTTGGGCAAGATGTAATCCTGATGAAGAACCTTTTCGCGGGAAGCTTGGCGGTACTCGTTGAGGGTGGCTTTGGCGTTGGCTTCCGGAGATTGGGGTTTCTCTCCCTGGAGAGCGGCAACCTCCTTCTCCTTAACCGCCAAACGTTCCCGTAAAAAAGCCAGCTCCTCTTCCGGAGTTTTGAGTTGGATTGATTCTGGCGAAGGCGCGAATGATTCCATGTGGAAATTATAGCTTAGTCACAATTATACGCCTATTTCTCTAGAAAATCTCGCAACTTCTTCAGAGCCTTATTGCGCATAGCGATTGGTGCTTGCTCCTCGTCCGTTAGTTCGGCATAAGTCTTATCGAAACCGGCCGGCAGGAAGATCGGCGCCCAACCAAAACTGTTATTGCCTTTCGGCTGAGAAGCCACAAACCCCTCCATTGAACCGCTAAAGAGATGAATACTCTTGCCATCATGAAGACCGTAACAGACCGTGGCTGTACAACCCCTCTCTTTGCCGTCAACCAAATGGCAAAGTCCCTCGTTATCCAATTGATCTAGAAACCATTTGACGAGCGGGCCCGGTAATTTGCCTAAAGCATGAAAAACCAAAGAAACATCCTCAACTAAGAGAGGCTGGCCGATAGCGCTAAAAGCTCTAGCCGCTTTGTCTTTGACTATTTCCTCAAGATCAAGAGATTGGATCTCGGCAAGATCGAGTGATTGATGGTTAAGGGGGATTCCCAGATAGCGGCTAACTTCCTTAACTTTGCCGAGGTTACCTGTTACAAAAGTAATCTTCATAATTAGAGTCGATTATAACAGAAAAATAAAGCCATTTCTGCTCCAGAACCAGAGTGGCGGATGCATATCGATAGGATCGATTCCACTTCCCTTCAGCAATTTTCTCCAACGCTCTGTAATTGCTTCTTTGCTTAGTGATTCTGCTTCTTTGGCGGTTATAACTCCCAGTTTCACTGAACATTGGGTAATATGAGTGTCAGGCGCGATCCCAATAGCATTTCGATTTACCAGACTAACTCCGCTATAAGTACTTATAATAAATGACCAGTAATTGAATATTTTTGGACCAGACAAGTACGGGAACCCCTTTTTATAATCAACAGTCACGATCTGTTTAAGGTTTAGAAAATCCCCCTGCGCCGAGTCCATGAATTTAGCAAAAGAACCCCATTTATCATTGACTGTCTTGGCAATTTTGTACCAAGTTGAAATATGCTTGTTAGGTTGCAAAGCGAGCTTATATTTCATCAGAGCTTTTCGCAATTCCGCTTCAGACGCGACAGAAGTCTTATCGATATCAAAAACGAACTTGGTCTTCGGATCGCCAAATGTCTTCAAAGCAGCCTCCCATAACTTGTAGCTGTTTCTCTGATAATTAAGTGCCATGGGTAAGGTAAAATAGGCAATCCTAGATTCGGTGTCGTTTTTAGTAAAGCCCGGATTAGAATCTTCAGGCATGACAGTTTGACCAAGCTTGCCTGATCTGTAAGCGTTTAGAAGAGCTCGGCAATCGTTATGAAATTTAGTAGCCATCAGGTGGTTTCATCTTCTTCCCCAGTAAACTCAAATCAAGAGCAGCCAATTCTGCTTGGACTTTCTGAACATAAGCTTCAAGCGAAGCTCTATCTTCTTTGGACTTAGAAGAAAGAACGTATTCAAGAGTCTTCTCGAAGTTATTCTTAAACTTTTGATTGAGGTCCTTCCAGGCAATATCCTTAAGAA
>JBAYFW010000015.1:0-15394 GCA_041667005.1 Minisyncoccota bacterium
AAGACAGCCAAAAGGCAAATTAAGACCAATATTGAAAGCGGTGAGAAAACTAGCCTCTTCAGAAATGATGATTTGCCGTATTTCATTACACACAGTATACTAGATTTATGTTTCTATTTCATGAAAAAACAAAAAAGGCTGTCGGAGCAGGGTTTATGGTAGTCGGGATATTGGTGATTATAAGCATGATTATGCTGTATTTCCCGGTGTGGCAGTAAGCACTACTCCCCTGCCCTCATCATCTTCACGAAGACCTCCTGTGGGATGTTAACCGATCCGTGCTCTTTCAAGCGTTTGCGGCCTTCTTTCTGCTTCTCGCGCAACTTCATTTTACGGGTGATATCGCCACCAGAGAGAGTGCCGGCCGCATCTTTCTTCTTACCAGAAATGCTTTCCGAGGAAATTATCCTCCCCAAAGCTTTGGCTTGGATCTTATAAGTGAAGAGCTCTCGAGGCATGATCTTGTAAAGTTTATCAACTGTCGTCTTAGCCTCTTCTTCGGCCCGGCGGCGGGCTACGACTTTGGCGAAAGCCAGGACCGGCTCATCAGCCACTAAGACATCCAAGCGGACGACGTCGGCCAGACGAGTATCTGTAATGTCGTAGGAGATGGAAGCATAACCGGAAGAAAGACTTTTCACTTCATCAAAGAAATTGCGCATTAATTCCCGAAGAGGCATTTGCAAGGTGACCATTGTTCGGTTGTCACCAAAGTTTTCGGTCGCGGAAATCTGCGCTTCATGATCATAAAGAGACTTCATGAGACCGCTCAAATAAGACGGGGGCGTAATGATCTTCATAGTCACGATCGGCTCCGTTACTGAGACCAGCTCATGGTCATCGGGGAAAAGAGCCGGCGAATAGACTTTCTCTTTCTTGCCGTTTTTATATTCCACCTCGTAAATAATTGAAGGTTGAGTAACGACTAATTCCAAATTGAATTCACGGCGCAAACGCTCAGTTACAATTTCCAAATGCAACATACCGAGGAAGCCGCAGCGGTAGCCCTTGCCTAAAGTTCCTGACGACTCTTCTTCGAAAGTGAAAGCTGAATCGGAAAGACGAAGCCGGCCAAGGGCTTGGCGCAACAAGGGTAAGTCATCCTGGCTCTCCGGATAGATCGAAGCCCAAACAACTGGATGGGGGCTCAGGTAGCCTGGCAAAGGTGGTAGGGTATCACGAATCGAGGCAATGGTATCGCCGACCGAGGCTATGCCTGGTTCTTTAATACCAGTAACGATATAGCCAATTTCTCCAGTGAAAAGTTGTTCAACCGGCTTATTTTCAGGAGCGAAAATCCCCACTTCAATAGCCTCAAATTCTCGATCAGCGATCTTGAATTTCACGCGATCTCTTTTACCAATCGAGCCAGACATAACCCGGACGAAGACGATCACACCGGTGTGATTGGAGTATTGAAAATCGAAGATGAGAGAGCGAAACGGAGAAGGTCCTACTTCGCTCCTCGCTTGCTCTGCCTTTGACAAGTCTAAACCGGACGGCTCGGAGCTACGAAGGGCAGGGCTCGGTACTCTCTTAACCACCTCATCTAGCAAATGGGCCACCCCCTCACCAGTCTTGCCGGAGACTTTGATGACTTCTTCGGGAGAACAATTCAAAAGCAAACAAACTTCGGCCGCTACTTCTTCGGTCCGAGCCAAAGGCGAATCGATCTTGCTTACAACCGGAATAATCTTAAGCCCGGCTTCTTTGGCCATATTGAGAGTCGTCAAAGTCTGGGCCTGAACCCCTTGAGTGGCATCAACAAGAAGAATCGAACCCTCGACGGCTTTTAATGATCGGGAAACTTCATAAGAGAAGTCGATATGCCCTGGAGTATCAATAAGATTAAGAATGTACTTGTTTTCGCCTACGCTCCAATTCATCCGGACCGGCTGCATCTTGATGGTGATACCTCTTTCCCTTTCCAATTCCATGGAATCAAGAACCTGGTCCTGCATCTTGCGCTTTTCTATCGTCCCGGTAATCTCAAGCATCCGGTCAGCCAAAGTCGACTTACCATGGTCTATATGGGCAATAATAGAAAAGTTGCGGATGAAGGCCGGATTCATAAGTGCGGTTACTATACTACAGTTAAGATAAATGTAGAAATCCTCCCAATAAAGGCATTTAAATGATTTATATATGCTCAACCTCAACCGGCGGAACCGGCACTTTCCAAATCTTATGATGGAGGGTTTTCCAAACTTCCTCGATCTCCGGATTTTTAAGAATTTTCAGGACAACGACGAGAACTACCAAACCGACGATAGCGGCAAATAGGCCTTGGAGGAAAATGCCCCAAACTTTGGTTAAAGGCAAAAACAGGGCAAAAAAGCGCAGGCTCAGGAAGGAAACGTAGCCCATAATAACCGAAGCGGCAAAAGAATGGAAAAGGGTCGAAAGAACTGGTTTCGTAAAGCCTCGATAGTTCTTTTCGTAGGTCCACCAGTGAAGTATTGTACTGATCAAGATGCCGAACGAATAAGCCAAGGCCAGAGTAAGAACGCTGGTACCGGTCTGACCACCAACCTTGAGAAGTTCTTCGAGAAAAAATCGGAAAACTGGGAAGACTTCAAAAGCTTTGGCCAGAAGGAAACCAGTTACGACCATAACCGTGGCGGAGATGACGTTGATAAGGAGAGGCTTGGCCGTCTTGCCTTCGGCATAAAAAGATCTAACGAAAAGAACAACCAGACTCTGGCCGATCGTCGAGACAGTAAAAACCGCCAACATCGCCGCCGTCAAGCGGGTATCAGCCCAATCAAACTTCCCTGCCCCGAGGATCGTTCTGACGATCTGGGCCCGCAGAACAACGAAGAGAATTGCCAAAGGTGTCGACCAGAAAATTATATGCTTGGCTGAAATGATCATTTTCTCCTTGAATTCGGTTACATTTCCTTTGAAAAGCAGGCGAGAAAGCGTGGGAAAGACGGCCGAAGAATAGCTGGCCCCGATCAGGGTAAGAGGTACCGACTGAAGATTGAAAGCAAAATTGAAAACCGAGATTGAACCAACAGCCATGAGCGAAGCCAAAGAGACTAGGACAAAGGAAGCCAGCTGGTTGGCTGACAGAGTCAAAGTCCGCGGCAAAGTGGTCAGAACGACTCTCTTGATCTTTGACCAATTGACTGCAAGGGTAAAGCGCGGCACAAGCTTCTCTCGGAACATAAATGGCAACTGGATTCCCATGTGAAGAAAGGCTCCCACAGCCACACCGATCGCCAGACCGCCAACACCGAAGTTTGGATAGCCAAAGACCACCCCGCCAATAATGCCGGCATTATAGACCACAGGCGAAAGAGCATAGACAAGGAAACGATAACGCATCTGAGTTAGACTGGAAAAGAGATTGGATAGTCCCAGGAAGAAAGGTGAAAGAAGCATGATCCGAATCGAGAAAATAAGCTCGGCCAAAGCCGGATCATTAGCAAAACCCGGGATCGCCCAGGGCACAATCCAGGGCGCCAGGATGAAGACTAACAATGAAACAAGAACCATGGCCCAGAAATAAACAGTGAAGATGCTGTCCGAAAATTGCCGGCCTTCATCCTTGGAAGAACTGAAGGAATCGATGAAATATGGAAGAAGGATCGAGGCCGAGACCAAAGAACCGACCGTCGCAAATATTAGATCAGGAATCCGAAAGGCTGAATAATAGACATCAAGGGAACGACCGGCGCCAAAAGTGAAAGCTAGAAGTTTATCGCGAACCAAGGCCAAGATTAGAGAAAGGAAGGCGAAAAAGCCCAAGAGATAAGCGGCCTCATGCAGGCCGCGGATCTCTTGCCCTATGAATGCAAACCATTTTCTGACCATATTTTTATTCTATCACAGACCCGACTTCCATACGCTATTGTTTCTTTTCTTTTAAAGGAAGATTTGAACGCTTCTCCGGAGGGGTCGTGACCGGCGGCTTAGCCTCACTGAAGATTGACCGACCGGCTCGAAGATTGGCAAGGATCAAAGCCACTTCTTGATTATCGGGATTGTTTCCAGCCAAATCGGAAAATTGAGCAATGGCCGTCGACATATCGTTCAAGCGGGCAGCCGAGAGGCCGAGGAAATACTTGGCATTGGCATAATCGGGTTGAATCTTCAAGGCCTTGATAAGAGCATCGGCCGCTCCGGCGTAATCCTTGTTACTGTAGCGCAAGAGACCGAGCTGGAACAAAAGGACGGCGTTCTGCGGATTTAACTGGGTAGCAACGTTAGCGGCAGTGATAGCATTCGGCAGATCACCCTTAGCGGCATAGATTTGCGAGAGAAGAAAGACCGCGTCAAGATAATTGTTCTTGACCTGGAGAGCGGCTCCAACAGTTTGGAGGGCATCATCTAACTTGCTCTGCCGAGCCTGGAAACTGCCCAAAGAAAGATAGATTGAAGGGTTGAAAGGATTGGTGTTAGCGGCGCTCACATAAGCCTGGACAGCTGTCTCATAAGCTTTAGGCATCCGGATGTCAGCCGCAGCCTCGGAAACCCTGGCAGCCGAAAGATAGTTGTAATAGTTGGAAGGATCATAGGCAATAGCGCTTTTGGCATAACTCAAACTTTGGTTGAGAATAGCGGTAATTTTGCCTAAGACTTCCTGAGAGGATGAAGCGCTAGAATTAGCCGTGATTTGACCAGCCAGAGATCTGATCTCAACAAGACCAGATTCAACACGACCCTGCCAATAGATATCTGATGAATCAAACTTCAAGGCCTTGGAGAAATCATGGTCCGCTGCCAAAGCATTACCCTTTTGGTTAAGTTCCGAGACACCGGCGCTAAAGTAGGCAAAAGCGACGGTCTTCTTAATCTCGATCAAACCCCAAACCAGTCCGATCAAAATGAGTATGGCCATCAAGGAAGGAAAAACCCGATAGGACCGGCCAGCCGAGACCGGAACCCAATTGTTGGCCGGTAAAGACCCGGCCTTAATAGCCATTCCGAAGAAGATGCCGGTGAAAACGAAAACCAGAAGGAGGATAGAATGTGACGGAACAGAAACAATAACCATAAGCCAGAGAAAAATCGAAACAGCTAAAGAGGATAGGAGAACAAAGCGTTGTTCTGAATCACTCGGCAAATTCTTCAGGACTCTGACTACCAAAATCCCAAAAAAGACAAGGAAGAGAACCCAAATAATGAGACCAAGGATACCTTGGGTCGCGACAAAAGTTGGAAGCATGCCGAAGCCGCTATTGAATTCAACATTCCAATAGTCGGAAGTATTAATAATCACCGGCTTATAGGCGATATAAGCTTTGCCGAAAAGGTTCGGACCAACGCCGAGGATTGGATAATTTTTAAGTGCCGAAGCCGTAACATCCAGAGTCATCTGCCAAGGCAAACTCACTTCGGTATAGGCCAAATCATGTTTGGCTAAAGATTTTTGGACAGCCACACCTCCCCAATTGGCAAAGAAGAAAGCAACAAGACAAGCAATCAAAGGTATCCAGGTTAGTTTCTTAAAGACCAAAGCCAGACGTTTCTTTACCGAGAGTGATTGACCAGCCGACGCACGATAAGCATGGGCCGAAAGTAATACTGTTAAGCCAAGTAAAATGAGCGAAGCCGACGACCAGACTCGAGTGTCATTGACAAAGACCGATCCGGCAGCCGACAAAACCAAAAGAATCCAATAGGCGACCTTCATTTTTTTGGCTAGCGGCAAAACCTGAAGAGCGACCAGCGAAATTAAGAAACCGATAAGACAATAGGTTCCCAGATTGAACCAGCCGCCCAAGAGCGAAGACATCTGGAGATTGAGAACCGAAAAAGTCAAAAACTTCACCCCAAAGAGCAGGCGGAGAATATGGATAATGTAAAGAATCAAAAAGGAAACCGTGACTCCAAGGTAAAGCGTAATCGCTCCAAAACGCCTTCGAAGAACAATGGTAAAGGCCGTGAGAGCTGAGAGGAAGAGGAGAGCAATAAAATTGACTGTGCCAATCTCGAAACCCTGACCGAAAAGAGATTTAAGAACATGAACCGAGGTCAAAGCCGAAATGATGAGTGAAGATACGACGAGCAAACTCAACCAGACCAGACTCTTTGGCGGTAGAGCCAATCGCTTTTCTTTAATTGCGGCGAAGCCGAGTAAAATGGCCGAAGCTAAAATACCAACCGTGATGAGGAGAGTCTTAACAAGGTCTAGCGGCAAACCAGACCAGAAAGCCAAAGGAGAGAGAACGATAGTGGCCAGGAAGACGTAAAAAGCAACTGAGTCGTATTTCATATTGGTAATATTGTTGGATTACTTGTAATTTGAATTAGTCAGCCCATTATAGCAGAAAAAAGTAATTTCAAACCTTTCAATCCACATCTAGTTACAGAAAATCCCGCTCTTTAGGAGCGGGATTTTCATATGGTCATACCGTAAGCCGAATTCTGTTTCCGATGCGCTTACGCGATCGGAATGACAACCATTTGTCTGGTCCCGAAATTGCTTCCGGGATCTAGCGGTTCAAACCGGCTTTCGCCGGAATACGACCTTGCACCGAGGTAAGGATTTTGCCGTTGCAATCCCGCGTTGCCGCGAGCGTCATCCACTTGCGTGGAGCTTCCGCCTTTTGGCTCGAGCGTTCCTGTTCGCACCTCTGGTTGTTAACCCGACGGGCGTTACCCGCTACCATTCTCCAATTTTGCCCACCGCAGGTGGTGCAAAATTGAGAGTCCTTCGAAAGCTCCGACCGTGTCCTCCATAGCTTTAGCGAAGGAGGAGCTTGTCGAGGAGCGTAGTAGGACTTCGATCTTGTAACATCTGTAGTGGACAAAACGGCGGTGTTCGGACTTTCCTCATCCTACCAAGCTTGCGCCTAATAGAACGCGGTTGTCTGGTACAACAGACATTAGATTAACACAAGTAAAGGTGATTGACAATATAGACACACGCACTTCTCATCGCGAGGGAGTTCCTAAAAGGAAAGCGCTCACGATAACCCTAGGGGACCCTCAAGGTCCCCTTTAATGTTTATACATAAGCTTAAGCAAAAACCTTCCTTTCTAACTTCTTAATCCTCCCGTCGAAATATTTGTATTCTTCCCTGCGGGCGTAATGAGTCAGAATATGATCCAATTGATTGACCATGTAGGTATGGTTGTAATCAACTTTCTTTTCTAGAGTATCTATCCTTTGGGATAGCCTAGATTCCAGACTAGTTAGCTCACCTTTTACAGTCGCCGCTAACCAATCGATCGTGTCATTGAGTTCAGAAAATGACTTGGCGAGATCATCCTTACTCGCCAATCTTTCAAGATCATTCTTGGTGGCAAAGTTTTTTACCTCTTCTTTTAGCTCATTCCTAGTGGCAAAGTTTTTTAGCTCGTCTTTTAGCTCGTCTTTTAGATCACTCTTAGTAGCAAAGCTTTTCAACTCTTCTTTTAGCTCTTTCTTGGTGGCAAAAGCCTCTAGATCTTTTTTTGTCGCGAATCGTTCTAGATCCTTCTTCGTGGCGAATGCTTCGAGGTCCTTTTTAGTAGCAAATTCCTTCAGCTCTTCTTTGGTAGCGAAAGTACCAAGAGTTTTCGTAATCAACTGCAATGAGTCAGCGATCGTTTGAAGAGTAACCTCTTTTTTGGCTGATTCTAAATTATTCACCCTACAATTTTACTCCAAAGAATTTTTTTGAGAACTACTCATAAGTATCTTTTTGTGTTGGAACTATTTCTCCAATCTTTTTATGAGCTCATTGTATGATTTGCGATTATTGACGGCAATCCAGCAGCTGGTCGGCACACTAACCGCACTTAGCAAGCTCTTCTTGGCTAGAATGGGCAGAAGAACAGCTTCAAAATCTGCTTTCTTTTCCAAATCAAAATACTTGTCGAAATATTTGTAGACTTCGGGAGACAGAACAGTCACTCCCATATGAGTCGGAACTGGTATGACGGGATACATCTCAATCTGCTTAACGATATTGTCTCTAACCTTCATTCCCGTGAAAGTGTACGGCGTGCCCTCGACAACAACGACGGTCGCTATGGACTTTTTTGACTTGCCATGAAGATGACCTTCGGCAATGCGCCTTGGAAAACTTCCTGGAAAATCCATTATGACGTCATCGGGATTATGAACGATGCAGTAATGAGACCTCGGTATACTGCCGTTTTGGAGGGCGTTCTTAATAGCACCTCCCTTGCCGACAGGACGATCCGGATCGTAACTATAGGCGATCTTTACTCCGAGGCTCGATCCGTCGCCAAGAATTTCTTCAATTGAAGTGGCGTTATGGAACACTAGGGCAACGAAATGCTTGAAACCTGCCCCCCTGTACATCCGGATCGTCATTTCGATCATGCTGTCGCCATTTGGCAAACGAAAGGCGTTCTTGTGAACAGACGCCCCGTTAGCGACCTCGCTAAAACGAGAACCTTCCCCTCCGGCCATCAGGGCAATTGTAGTATTACTCACGAATTCATTCCAAACTTTTTCGCTTATTTTCTTCGGTTTTGGAATATGGCTGATCTTCCTTTTTAGCTCGCTTAAGGCTTTTTTCATTGCGTAGGAGAGGGTTTTTTGTCTTAACAGGACGTTCCTTTTTAATAGAGGTTGTCATGATTTAGAGCGAGGAGCTAAGAGGTAGGAGCTTGGAGCTAAGAAGATTACAGAAAATATTTACGTACCACAAAGACCGTCTTTTCTCGCAAAAATGTACAGATCCTCTTCATAGCTCTTACCTCCTACCTCTTAGCTCTTGTGACTACACAATCTCACAAACTCCCGACACACACGCCAACTCCTTTTTGAGATCGGTCTCGTTCTGCTTCTCGTAGGTGATAATCTTGGAATAGTCGACATGCTCCATCTTCTTAGCCAGATCCTTGTAGGTCTTCTCATCTATCGTCTCGTAAGGAGCCAGCTTGTAGACAGCGTCTTCGCGAGGCAGGAAGGAAAGACCGCCGACAATCTCCCAGTTCTTGTAAACCCAGTTGGCTACTTCGATCCACTCGCTCTCGCCGATGGAAATGGTGACCGAAGGATTGTGCTCGGTGTAGTTCTCTTTGACCATCTTCCAATATTCAAGCTGTTCAATAGCCGTCTGATCGTCTCGGAAAATCGAACCGCTGGGAGCCTTAACCGGAAATTCGAGAACATAAGTCGTGGCGCTTTCGGCCGGCTGGCCAACTTCCGGGTGATACGGCACACCTTGATCGCGCAGCATCTTGAAGAGCGAATCAGTAGCGGAAATGCGGATACGGCGGATGTAGAACTTGGAATGGCGAGGGTGCATGCCGGAAGAACAGTCCACAGTCTGTGACAAAGTTCCGGAAGGCTTGACGCAAGTGATGGCGGTGGACTCTCCGATACCGAAGCGCTTGGCGTATTCTTTGTTGATCCTGATCGATTCGGCCTTGAGCTTCCTCATGACCTCCGGCTTCCTTACGGCCGGGCAATCCCACTGGCCGGTAATGGAAACACCTAGAAGCCTTTCGCGCTCGCAGTGCTCTTTCCATTCTTTGGAAAGATACTGGAAATTGGTCAGAGACGACTGGTAGGTGCCGAGGATCGTGGCAATGCGCATTTTCTTCAGAAGGGTTGCCTCGGTGTCTTCAGCCCGGGCGACAATCTCGGAAAGGTTGCAGAACTGCTTGGATTGGAGAATGATCTCGCCGCAAGGATTGGTGCCGATGGGGCCGATAATATGATTGCCGGTTTGATCGAAGTAGCCTTTGTATTCCTTGAGGGCTTTGATCCGGCGTTCCGGCAAAGTAGTAGCCAAGGAACCGCGGTTGAAAATGCCTCGCTCGCCCGAACGGCTCTCAACCAAAGCCATCCATTCTTTGAGGAATTCCTCATTGGTCGGCTTGGACATATAGACAGCCGAGTTGTTGGCCAACATCCGATGAGGATGGGTAATGTAGAAAGCACCCTTCTTGGCATCGCGAATATGCTCGTCGCCGAGATCGGAAAGAGAGATCATGGCGCTTCGGCGAACGCCGCCGGCCACGACGCAGTCACCGATCATGCAGATAATATCATGAAGATCAATGGCCCGGAGGCGCTTGCCCTGGCGGGTTAGCATGATCTGGCGGGTAAAATTGTGGAGGCGCATGAGCGGAGCCGGACCGGAAGATTTGCCGCCCATAACCTTGAGGCGGGCGCCTTCGGGGCGCAACTGAGAATAGTCGAAAGTCACGTCTTTGCCGGCGGCCCAAGCTTTCATGCCGACAACCAGCGAATCCGACCAGCCTTCTTTGCTATCGGGCACGATATAGGTCGGAAGCTTCTCGCCGGTCTGCATCATGATCTGCGGGAATTTCTCGACATTGGTGCTCTCGACCGACCAGCCGCAACCGGTGCCGTTCATGGAGATATGAATGATCTCAGCTAGGTCTTGGAAAGACTCGGGAGCAATGAACGAGCAGTTATAGGCACAAATATTGTCGCGGCGAGCGGGAGTGCCAGCGAACTGCAAGAGACGCATGGAAGGCATGGCCTGTTGCTTCAAGATCGCTTCACGAATCTCCTCGTATTCGGCATCCTTGAGTTTATTGCCCAAGTTCTCTTTCATGAATTCAATATATCTTCCAACAGTTTCGATCCAGGTCTCGCGGCGGCTCTCATTATCCATCCAGCGGGAGTAAGAGCGATAATAAACGAATTCGCCCAAGGCGTTGCGGAAATAAGACCGCGAATCGGCCGCCAGCTTGCGGACAGCTTCGGGAACTTCAAAACCTTTGGCCCGAAGTTTGGCTCGCTCTTCACGGTAAAGAACGTAGTGCTTGGCGGCTTTGACATAATCTGAACGCATTAACTCCTGTTCGACAACGTCTTGAATACCTTCGACAGTAGGAATAAAGTTCTTAAACTTCCTCTTAATCCGAATAAGCTCGGCCAAAACCTGGCGAGCAACACTCTCGGCTTCCTCAAGACTACCCTCTTGGACCGAACTCATACCCTTCCAGATAGCAGCAGTGATTTTGACCAAGTCAAAAGGCACGATTCGACCATCTCTCTTGATAATTGTGGGGATAGAAGGAGCCTTAGCCGATCCGGTGACGGCTGTTTTTTTCTTTTTGGGCATATTTTGTGCGCAGGCGGCTGCGAACTTAGGACTTTTTAATAACTGAATTCTCTTTATTGTTCTTCTGTATCGACCAAAAGAACAATGTTGTTTTCTTAGGGCCATTGTACATCCGGAACCCTCAAGAAAAAAGTGTGGATAGTGAGTTACATCATAAATTTTTTAGAGTGAGAAATAGGGAGCCGCAAGTTCCGCAAGGTTCTCACTTTTCAAAGCCCGGAAAATTTGTTGCAACAAATTTTCCTCATCCTCGGTCATTTTTTGCTAAAAATGACCTGCGGAGACTTTAAAAAGTGAGAACCTTGCGGAACTTGCGGCAATAACCTCCTAAAAAATCAATGATGTACCCGTTGCTATCCCAAATTTCTGACTGGCGCCGGCATTCAGCTCAAGAACATAGGAAATATCGCTAGGTGGCAGGAAGACATTAGGATAAGTATCCGGGGAAAGATTGGCCGTAATACCGACAACGCTCTTATCTTCACTCATCCAGACCAGGTCAAGAGGAAAATTCATATCTTTCATCCAAAAGCCATAGCTTCCCGGGTTCTCAAAAGTAAAAAGCATACCGGAATCAGAAGGCATGGAAATTTGTCCGCTAAGTCCTCTTTCTTCTGCTTCGGAGGTGCTAGCGACAGCGGCTTGAATAGTGCCGGATGGAGCCTGAATAGATATAAGCTGGAAAGTTTTTGAAAATGATTGGAGCGATTGTGGGGCAAATACCTGTTCTTGGGAATCCGGAGCAATACTTGGGCTCCTAAAATAATAGAAGCCAGCACCAATAATCACTATCACAACGATCAGACCTGTCATAATTTGTTTGGCTTTCATTTTGATTGCTATATTATTTGAATCTAAACTAAAGCTATTTACCTGATCCACTTCTAATCAGGATTACCAGGCCGATAACCACGAAAAAGGCCGCCAAGAAAAGTCCCAGACTAGGAGCAAAAGTCAAAGTCCAGCCAAAATTGAACCAGTAGATAAATATTCCTAGAAAAATTAGAATGACGGGTATCATCTCGGTTGGCAACCACTAAATTGCGGACGAATTGTTAAATAAAACGACTGTGCTACCATTCTAGCATATTAAGATAAAACGAAGCGCCATCTATTAAACGGCCAAAATACTATGAATAATATCAATATCTGGTCTCTCATCATCACTACCTTGATTTGTTTCAGCCTAAGTTCGCTCTGGTATTCTCCATACCTCTTCGGAAAAGAGTGGATGGAGCTAAGGAAGATTGGCGACCAAGACCTGGACTGGCTCACGAAAAACGGTTTATCTTGGAGATACCTGGCCATTCTTTTATCCAACCTGGTGATGTTTAGCGTCTTGGCTTTCATCTTAACTGAAGCCGGGACGGTTAGTGCTCAAGAAGGTGCTTTTTTTGGTTCCCTAGTCTGGTTAGGATTCATCATTCCCTCGGCGCTTTCCGGCCTGGTCTGGCGCCGCGAACCCTTCAAGCTTTTCCTGATCGAAACGATCGGCTATCTGGTCAATTTAGCCATCGGCGGAGGGATTCTGGGGTGGTGGAGATAATTAGAAAGTGGAATTAATGATTATACTTATCGCCCGCTTATTAATTTCTGCTGCCCTTTCCTTGGTTTCAGCTTCGCTATATATCCGCATTTCCGGAGCATTGCCAGAAGGTCGAAGATGTATGACTTCCCCGTTCTCGAAAATCAACCGCAGACCGTCCAAATCATTTATGGACTGAAGAGGCCCAGAAATGTGTTCGAATACCATATTTATTTGTTCTTTGGTATTCAGAGTCTGAATGATTTGATCAGCCTTTTCCTTGTCAAAATTAACAATATGACCAGAAACAACAAAGCTCTGAGGGAGACCTTGGAAAAGTTCTGAAATTTTCCGGCTTTCTCGTCTGGCCAGACTGAGAACAGATAAGAGCACGAGAAAAGCGTCTCTGGTTGGCAGCGGTGCCAAAACCTTTCCATTGAGATCAAATGCTGATTGTAGAAGTAAGCCGCCATTGTTCTCATAACCGATAATGTTTCCCAGCCCCTTAGCCTGACTTTCGATCATGGCTTCAATCACATAAGGAGAACCAATCTTCGTTCGAATGATATTTTTGAACCAGCCGCTTTTTTCCAAGGCCGTATTACAGCTCAAGGTCGTACAGATTGTTTGAGCTCCTAAGTAACTGGCACAAAGAATGTCAGCCAGGTCGTTTTCAATCCAGTTTCCATTTTCATCCCAAATAATCGGGCGGTCACTATCACCATCGGTCGAGACAAGAGCGTCAAATTTTGACCCTGAAGACCAGGCCGAAACCTGAGCAATAACTTTCGGCTCAAGCGCTTCATTGTCGACGGCTGTGAATTCTTTGGCTCGGCCCAGAGTTTCAACCTTGGCACCCAACTCGATTAGCAGACGATGAAGAATATCGCGACCAACAGCTGAGTGCTCATAAAGACCGATCCGCAGAGATTTTAGACAATCATTTGGGAAGAAATCCGTATACCTTTTGAGATAATCCTCCTCGGCTTGCTTCTCAATCCGGGCTGGAAGAGACCGGGGCTTGATAAAATTTCCTTTTTCATCAAAAATACGATCATCAATCTCGAATTGAACCTGTCTGATTTTCGCTTCGTCATTCTTCAAAATCTCGCCGGCTTTTTTGTAGAACTTAATGCCGTTCCGGTCAGCCGGGATATGGCTACCGGTTACCATGATCGATGGCCAGCCATGGACCAAACCGAAATAAGCTAGTGCTGGCGTCGGTATGAAACCAGCATTGATGGGCTGGCAACCACAATCGGCAATTGCTGCCATGACCGCGATCATAATTCTTTCCGTGCTGGGACGCAGATCGCCGGCTACGGCAATTTCCTTTTGGGTTATGTTCAAATCACCTAGACCCTGGAGATATTCTATAAAAGCCCGTGTGTAGGAATAGCAAACAAAATCGCTCATTGCTGAAACCAAGCCCCTGGCGCCACTCGTGCCGAACTTGACTCCGCTCTTTTGCATCAGCTCGTTTATGGATATCTTCATATCGTATGAATTATATCAGATAGAAGGTTTGATAATTTTGGAGAATTTTTTCATCCAAAATTTCGCTTCGCAATAGCTGAATGTTAGCGAAATACGGCTGGAAGGAAGAGGCTTTGAAGAGTAGACGCAAAACAACACTAACACACGAGCGGCCTAGGAGGACCGCTCGTTTTTGTTTGGGAATAAAAAAGGTGCGGAGGCATTTTATAGTCGCTTCGCTCTTTAAAATGTACTCATGCAAAATATATTCACTCGTTTCACTCGCTCATTATTTTGCGGGCAGCGGGTTAGGTACCAGAACGGTAAAGCACCGTAAGGACCATTTGGAACAATTTTAGAGGCTGAACCGAGGTATGTGGGTCACTATCCCTTTTATATTTTCTCGACAATCTTGGTCCTTTCCCAATCTGTCGGTACCATTGAGGTAATCTTTTTATTTTCAACATCAACTTCGAACACCATGTCTTTCAATTTCCAACCTCGAACGACTCCCGCTTCATCGAATTGAGTTTTCAACTCACTCATTCTTTGTTCAGCTTCAGCCATAAGAGCTGCGATATCTTCATCAGAATATCCTCTTTTTTTGAGATTAAGACTATCTCTTTCAGACCAACGAAGTCCTGGGATGCGTTCCATGACAATTATGTGAGTTCCCGACTGTTCTGCCTTAGCAATAGGCTTTGCGGCAGCTAATCCCATTTGAGCAAGCCGTTCAAGGATTTTATACTCATGGAACGGATCGTTCGATTCTCCGACTGCGCCCTTGGCAGTATTTACTCGTCTTCCAACGGTTTGGATTTCCGTACCTTCCGCATTTTTCCAGACAGGTAAATCTTTTACAGCAGTTGGATCTTCTCGAACCGCTCCCGCCTCATCATATTTAATTTCTCCCGTTTTTATATTCTTTCCTTCGCGTTCGAAATATCCTGCCGGGTCATCTAGGAATTCCTGCGGCATAAAAGCTGCAAATTCAGGCTCGATTTCCACCTTGGGTTTCGGGGCATCTTCTCGAGCATTATTTTGTGTATTTGGGAATTTTTCCATGTTTTGAGGCATGTGGGTCATGCCGATACTAAGTTTTCTTGGCGGAGAGAGAGGGATTCGAACCCTCGATACCCTTTCGGATATACTACCTTTCCAGGGTAGCCCATTCGACCGCTCTGGCATCTCTCCTCAATCTCAAATCTTAAAAACCAAATTTCAAATCTGAACCCACCTGAGATTTGTACCATAAATCCGCTCTTTCCGCACCTGCCTCTCGCTTTATAGTGCGTTAATTTTTGAGATTTAATTTTTGATTTTTAAGATTGTCTTTACCACCTCCCGCTCGCCCCTCCACCGCCAGACATTCCTCCACCAA
>JBAYFW010000016.1:0-15376 GCA_041667005.1 Minisyncoccota bacterium
AGAGACGCAGGAGAAGCCGGACCAGCGTCGACTTGCCCGCCCCGGAAGGTCCGATAAGAGCCACTTTCTCACCAGGTTTGACTGACAGATTCAAATGATCGATGACGCTTTTTCCCGCGTTAAATTCAAAATTAACCTGATCAAGCGATATCGCGCCTTCACTGACTTTCAACACCTTGGCTTCCGGTATGTCTTTGATGCCGTGATTCAATTTCAAGATCTCGACCATTTCTTTGGCGTCGGCGAAAGACTCATAGAGATCGCGAAGGATCCGGCTGTAACTCCAGAAATTATCCATAAGACCAATGATGTAAGTCTGGACCAAGACGAACAGACCGACCGTCATCAGGCCCTGGCCCCAGTATTTGATCGCCATATAGAAGATGACAAACTCTATCAAAATATTAAGGAAGGCTTGAACGCTCTCGATGGTGTTCATGACGAACCACTTCTTTTTCATGGCTCCGGTATGGCCGTGGTTGGCTTGCTTGAAAAGCCCGGCCTCGTATTCGTAACGGTTGAAAAGCTGGATGGTGGTATGGTTGGAAAGACTGTCGGCCAAAGCAGCCGAGGCTCGCGACTCCAGTTCGGCTGCCTTGATGTCGTAGGGGATCTTCCAGCGGGTAAACAGAAGTGACATTCCCAGAAAAAAGAACATCCAGACGACGATGGTGTAGGCGAAGAAAGGCCGGACAGCGTAGAGGACGATACAGATACCGATGACCTTGACCAGGATAGGAACAATCTCCTGGAACAAGCGGTCAGTCACTCTTTCGAATGAGCGCATGAAGCGATTGATCTTCTGGACCAAAGAGCCGCTGAAAGTATTGGTGAAGTAGGCGTAAGAGTGGCCAATGACATATTCAAAGGCTCTCTGCCTCAAACGGTTCATCGTATCGGCCTGGAAGTGGGCGATGAGATATGAATAGCCGCGATACCCGGCCCAACCCAAGAAGTGCAGGCCCATTATAATAGTAATGATCCGGATCAGGGCCGGCACGACGGAGGCCGGCTCAAGACTATTGGTCAAAGTGTCGAAGAAATCTTTGTAATAGAGAGGAGCGACGATGCTGGAGGCGATAACGGGAATGACCATGAATACAAAGAGGAGAACAAAGATGTACCAGTATGGCCTAGCGACGGCAAAAAACTCCCTCAAAACATCGGGAATGGTGGCTTGCGGCAGGTTTTGACCCTTTTGAGACATCGGAATATTGTACTACTAGAGGTAGCGGGTTGGCAAATTCACATTACTGGCCATTTACTTTTTCAAGCGATAAAAAGTATTTCTTCCTTTACCAAAACGATCAATGATGCCTTGATCAACCATCTTTCTGAAATCCAGAGCCCGTGTTGATTTGGCCCTTTTGCTGATAGTCGAGTATTCCATTTCATTTATAGAACCGTGTTTGTTGAGGTAATCTATGACAACTGAACTCTCGATATTGATTCTCGGCTCGACGGCTAAAGATGATTTCTCCAATTCCTTTTTGACGCGTAGAAGCTCGTCTATGATACCATCCGTGAAATACTCCAACCATTCGGTAAAATCTACAACTTCCTTGAGCTCGTAATAATTGCCAAACAGTCCGACTTTCTGAAAATAATTGGAAACATTTTTGTTGTAATAATTTTCAAAACTGAATAGATTGAAGGTATCGAGTCCCATGCTGGCCAAAAGGGATTTGGAGGTTAGGCGTGCCGTTCGACCATTACCATCAACGAATGGGTGAATTATGACGAATTGCTTGTGAAATATTCCGGCGATTATAAGAGGGTCAAGAACACCTTCGTTTGCCAGAGCGAAACCGATCAATTCATCGAGCAGAGCCGGGACATCCGATGTTTCCGGGGGAAGATAGACGGTCCGTCTTGTTCGAGGATCGTTGACAAAAACCGGCTCGTTTCGAATCTTGCCCGACCGATGGTTCTCGATCAGGCCTTCGGTAACCATTTTTTGAACTGTCAAAATGAAAGAGAGACTTATATCTAGTTTTTTTGATTTCGTAATTCTATCCAAATATTCCAGAGTCGCATTGTAGTTAAGAACCTCCTTTTCGGTATCGCGAAGATTCTTGGGCGAATGTTTAAGAAGTTTCTTGACTTCGGTTAAAGGTAATGGATTACCCTCAATACTCGTAGATGAATAGGCCGAAAGAGCCCTGGCGCTTCGCTCCATTTCCAAAGTGATCAGCTTGGGGAAAGCTCTGTTATTGAGTTCTGAAGTTAAGGCGGCAATCCGCTTTATATTTTCCAGAAGTTTAGGGCTGATAGAATATCTCGGATTGAACATAGACGAATCATAGACGATTCATAGACGAATGTCAAGCACTCCCTACCCCACCTTCTCCAACCTTCTCCTTCCCACTCTCAAAGCATTTCCAATGGGCACGAAATCAGTGGCGAAATTGAAGACGGCTGCACCGACAGGGCCAATAACTCCGAAGACGACCAAACCGAGGCCGATGATATTAGTAACTGCCCAGATAATAAAACATTGCTTCATGATACGCCGGACTTCCTTGGCCGTTTGGAGAATGACGGGCAAGCGATTCAGGTGATCGTGCATGATGGCCACATCGGCCGCTTCGATAGCCGCGTCCGAACCGATGCCACCCATGGCGATCGAGACATCCGTTAAAGCTAGAGAAGCGGCGTCGTTAACACCGTCTCCAATATAGGCCACCACCTCGCCTTTCTTCTTTTTCTTCTCGAATTCCCGGACGAATTCGACTTTGCCCTCCGGAGTCATACTGGAATGTGGATGACTGATCCCCAATTCTCCCGCCACCAGACAGGCGGCATGTTCGTTGTCGCCCGTCAGCATGTGCCACTCGCGAACGCCCAAAGTTTTGGTCTCGTCAATAATCTCCTTCATCTTGGGACGCAATTCGTCTTCATAGGAAAGAAGACCGATCACTTCCCCATTCAGAGCCACCATGGTCACGCCTCGGCCGGAATCTTTCTCCGTATTGACATCTCTTTTCAATTCAGCCGGCAGGCGAATTTGTTTCCTTTCCATAAGGGAAAGCCGGCCCAAGAGCATTTCATTCTTATCATGACTGAAACTGACGCCCTGGCCGGAAATCTCTACATACTGGTGCGGGGCGTGAATCTTCAAACTCTTGGTTTTGAGATAAGAAACGATGGCCCCGGAAACGGCATGCTTTGATTCCGAAGCGCCCATGCCGGCAATCTCCAAAACTTGATCAGTCGTTAACTTGCCATAAGTTTTAACGTTTACAATCTTGGGCTTGCCTTTAGTCAAAGTCCCGGTCTTGTCGGTCAGAATGTATTTAACTTTTGATAATTGTTCCAAAGCATCGGAGCCTTTGACTATAACGCCGCGCTTGGCCAAGCGGGAAATAGCGGCTGTGAAAGCCAGGGGCACGGCCACGGCGATGTCATCGGCGCAGACGACCAGGAGAATAGCCAAAATTTCCGTATAGTTAAGTCCGAGGACATACATAATGATCGAAGCCAAGAGAACCAGGCTGATATACCACTCGGAGAAACGGTCAGCCGAGCGCTCGGCCTGGCTCTTGCTCCGGCTAGCTTCCTCGACCAGAGAAATGATTCGCGACAAAGTCGTATCGGCCCCGATCTTTTCCGTGCGAACGACCAGAGAACCGGATTCATTGACCGTCGAAGTGAAAACCTTATCGCCCGGTTTCTTGGAAACAAGCTCGCTTTCGCCGGAGAGAGATGACTCGTTAATTTCGGCATTGCCGGAAACGATTACCCCGTCGACCGGCAGGCGATCACCAGCATCAACAACGACTAGATCACCAGGCTTAACTTGGCTTATGTGAACATCTTTGACTGTTTCGCCCACTTGAAGTCGAACACTTTCGACATGATATTTTAGGAGGCTTTGAATGATCTTCTTGGCCCGAGCTTGGGTCAAACGATCGAAGACCCGAGCAAAAGCCAGCATGAGTGTAATGAAAGACGCCGAGAACCATTCCCCAGCCAGGAGCGAAAAGATAAGAGCAATTGAAGCCAGAAGATCAACGGAAACTTTTTTCTTCAAAGCTGATCGGACAGCGCTAATCGCCACTGGCAAAAGTCCTAAGAATGAGAGAATTCCCAAGACAGGGTCTGACCAAGGAGTCTGGAAAAAGAATGAAACCAGAAGGAAAAAGATCGTGGTGGCGATGAGGACGGAGTCAAGGGTATTTTCAAGGCTTTCACGAGTCTCGAGAGAGGGCATGGGGAAATTATAACACGATGGAGAAAGAGGCCCTACTTCGTCCCGATAAGCATCGGGACTTCGAAGGGCAAGAAGGAAGAAAGGAGAATGAAGAAGCGCCCATCTAGGAAGGACGGGCGCTACAGAAAAAACTCTTCTCTTATGGTCGCAGTTCAAATGCGGCATAGGTGTTTGGACCAAGCTTCATTGGATCGCCGCAACCGGAGTACCAGCCCCGACGACTTTTTCTTAGAGACCGAACAGTGGGATTGCCGTCAAAGTAATAAACGGTCCCCAAGAAGTAGACAATATACTCTGACCAAGTCAGAGGAATCTGACATTGGTTGTCAGGTAACAAAAGATAATCGAGAATATGTGAGGCATAGAACTCGACTCCGGTCATTTCCCCGAATCTCGCTAAGTAGTCATGCCCTTTCTCCTCATACGTTAACGACATGAGGTTACTGTTGGACAGACTAATGCTAACAAGGCCCATGGACCTGTTCGGCAGCTGTCGATCCTCCGGCGCTTCAACCCAGGATGGCCCAGGCATGCAAACCGGCAAGCTACAATCCACTACTGCCCTTAACCGCTTAATCTCCGCGTGCCCACGGAGAAACAACAGAACCTTCCTGCACTTCTCTGGACTTTGAGTTAGTGCAGTGAAATCCTGCTCTTCCCATCCGACCGGACACGCTGTTATCGCAAGTTGATGTGCTGCGCCGGCACCGAATTCTTTCGCTTCCATACTAATCCTTTCCGTGTGACATATTCTCTTTGAGAACTTATCACTTCTTTTTTGTATGCTGTTGCCCCAAGGCTGGCCAAACCATTCGGTCTTGCCACAGCAGAAAATCTTCACTTTTAAGTTATCTCAAAGACTTTCTGCTACGGCAAGACGATTACAAAGAACATTTTGTCTAAGCATGCATCTTATAGGACTGTATGTCAAGATCAGTGTATAGGGGTGTTTTACGAAATTCTAGAATTTGGTACTCGATCTTGTATTCAAATATATGGGTGTGGCGGAATAAGTAACAAATTGCTCTTTTAAAAGCAAATAGTACTATTTGAGAGCACTACCCCAAACTGATCGCCCCATACAGCACCGCCGCCCCTAGAATAGTCATGACCGTGGTCAGAAACTTGGGGTGGGCGTGATGGCTTTCGGGGATGAGTTCGCTCGCCCCGATATAGAGGAAGAAGCCGGAAAAAAGAGCCAGGACGACGCTCAGGCTTTGGGCAGGCAGGCTGAAAAACAAAGTGGAAGTTACCCCGAGGACTGGGGCGATCGCGTCAACTATAAGCCAGCGGAAAGCCTGTTTGCTCCCGCCTTTGCTTTTGATAATCATATTGACCGTGTTGATGCCGTCGGAAAAATCATGGACTAAAACGGCCGTGGTCACGATAATGCCCACTTGTGTCGAAACCTGGAAAGCCAAGCCCACCGCCAAGCCGTCGAGGAAACTATGGACCGAGAGACTGCCCGCCCCCAGAAGTCCGCGCTTCGAAGCCGCTTCCGGACCGTGATCATGGCCGTCTTCGTGATTGTGGCCATGAAGGAAGATCAGGCGGTCGAGAACAAGATAAGCCAGGAAACCGACAGCGATAATGGAAGTGATGGTGCCCACTTCATAGAATTCCAGGCCCATTTCCACCGATTCCGGAATCAGATCGAAAAATGCCACGGCAATAACAGCCCCGGCGCTGAAACCCAAGATGAGATGAAGCTTGTCTTTGAAGCGGAGGGCCACCAAGCCGCCAATGAGGGTGGCGAGGAAGGCGGCTAGGGCGATGAGGATAAGCATGGGGTTAATATATCATCTACAGTCCTTCTGTGTCATCCCCGCGAAGGCGGGGATCCAGGATTAGACCAATAATGTCTTGCTGTAAATATCCTGGATTCCCGCCTTCGCGGGAATGACAATCGCAATGTTACTTCACAATCTGCTCCGGTTCCTCCAAGATAACCTCCGCTTTGCCCTGATAACTCTTGATGACTCCCCTGATCTTCATTTCCCCCGTAAGTTTTTGGACATCGCTGAACTTCTCTTTATCGGAAGCGAAGATTACAACCGAAAATGAGCATTTCTTGTAATCAGAGCAATAGTTGAGAAAGGTCGTATTAGTCTTGGAAGTGAAGACACTGATCACTTTGCCGGTCACGACCGCTTCCTCGCCGATATGATCGGGCGCTTCTTCGAAATCATATTCCGGAACTTCTCCGGTCAGATTTTGTTTGGTCGCCTTCTTGCCGGAACTTTTTACGATCGGGATTTCCGATTGAGAATTGGACTCCGCCCCGTTGGTTAGGAGAAGTTTCTTAATAATTTCAAGATACTGTTTCCGGACGCCTTCATTCGTTCCGATTTCCGTAACTTCATCATTTATAGTCGTGGCCGAAGCGGTCCAGTTGTAACTGCCGGAGACATAAGCTTTCTCGGTGACTAATGCCTTGATATGCATAATGCCGTCGGGATGCTTTTGTTTTTCAACGGTAATCCCCGCCGACTCCAATTTGGCCAGAATATTTTTGTTGCTGTCATAACTGGCTTCCCTATCCATGATGCCCCAAACGACAAGGCCTCTCTTCTTGGCTCGGACGAGAGCCTCCGCGATATTGTCTTTGGTAAAGAAATAGATAGCGAAGTAAACATATTTGTCCGCACTATCGATAACTTTGATCAATTCTTTGTCATTCTGTCGACGATCGAGGGAATAATAGACTTGGATTTGAGAATTGTAATGCCAGCTAATTAGCGGCGTCACAATGACAATAGTAACTACGAAAACAGCCAGAGAAACCAGCGCACCGTAAATTAACTTCTTTTTATTTAACTTACTCGAACTCACTCGCTCGTAAAGAGCAGAGCATTTCTGCCAGATTTGGCTAAACATTTGATTTTTTATTTAAGAAAAGAGTTTTGCTACGGAAAACTCAGAAGTAATGTGGAGATAATTGTGGCAGGCAGAGAAAGTATAGCATAGAGAAGCGGGGCAAGGCTAAAAGAGCTAAATGCAGAGGTCTCTCCTCTGCAGACTACAGATGTCGGACATCTGTGTAACGAAAGACGTCTTTCAAAGCGACGATCTATCAAATCACCTCCCAAAATACCCTTATTTTAGGCCATATAATGACTCTTGATGCAAAAATGTTGTAAAAGTGCTTGACAAAAGATGTGGGTATGCTATACTAGTTGGGTCAGGATCGAGGGTAGGGTAGCTAACCAGGTCCCGGCACGAGCTCGTTGACAGTCATTAGATTAGAGGGAACAAGTTGTCCCCTCAATAGTACGGTGTCGGTTCGGCCTTTCCCAAGAGCCATGGCTCTTGGGTATCCGCGCCTCTTGAGCGCGTTTCGAGAAGCAGGACTGCTTGGTTCGTATAATACAAGTCTCAGAAAGTGATTTGTATTGCAGTCCCAGCTTTTGCAGGTCTTTCTTCGGGGTCCGAGCTTGTGCGTGAGTGCAAGGACTAGACCGAAACGGTGGAAAGTCGATCGGGTGATCGGCTTGATAACTAACGCAATATACCCTTTTCGTGAAGACGAGCTTTTGGAAGCTATGCTCGAAATCACGAAATGAGGGGGTGAAGATATCGATCGGGGAAAATCGATCGACCTTTGTCAGGCAAGCTTTCCCCGGGCTGGTGCAAAACTAGACCAGCTCGGGGCCAACAATCGGTTAGCAATGTCGCTAAAAAATGGAGCGGCGACCGATTGAAAAACGCGAGCGGGTGTGTGCGTGGCTAAAACCCACGCACCCCGCAAATATAGTTCCAAGGTTCAAATGTGTCGCCGGGAGTCCGGCAAAAAATCTCAAGCGTCGACTTCGGCCGATGCTGAGTAAGCCCTCGTCGCATCCAGCGATTGAGGGCTTATTTATATATACGAGAAGTATTTTACCGTCCCCGAGGCCTCGCCTCGGGAGACCTAAACCAACCCATAATCCAGACTTTTCTTATCCAGATCCGCGCCCATCACTTTAAATGTTATCTGATCGCCCAGGGTATATTTCTTTTTAGTCTTCTCCCCACTCACGCAATAAGTCTTTGGATCGAAATGAAAGAAGTCGTCGCCCAAGTTACGGAAACCGATCATGCCTTCGGATTTGGTTTCATTTTCTTCCACATAAATGCCCCACTTGGTCACACCGGAAATGGTACCGGTGAAAGTCTGACCGATCCGCGAGGACATGTATTCGACTTGCTTCAACTTCTTCGAGGATCTCTCGGCATCGGCCGCGTCGATTTCTCTCTCGGTCGAACTGGCCGCGACCTTATCGAGAACGGCAAACTCGGTATCTTTGAACGGTTCATTTTTCAAATGTTTGTGGAGAATCCGATGGACGAGAAGATCGGGATAGCGGCGGATGGGCGAGGTGAAGTGAGTATAGAAATCGAAGGCCAAGCCGAAATGGCCGATATTCTTGGTCGAGTAAATAGCCTTCTGCATCGAGCGGATAGCGGCGGTTCGGATGAGGGATTCGTGAGGGGTATCTTCGATCTGGTTCAAGAGATTATTGAAATCCTTGGCGGTCACTTCCCCGTCTTTGGTCTTAAGATCATAACCGAGGGCTTTGACGAAGACCGAGAGATTGATCATCTTCTCGCGGTCAGGCACATCGTGAATGCGGTAAATAGCGCCGGTGTCTTTGGGACCTTTTCTTTTGATAGAATGAAAAATGTACTTGGCCACTTCGCGGTTGGCCAGGAGCATGTATTCCTCGACGAGCTTGTGGGCGTCGAATCTTTCTTTGGCATAAACGCCAATCGGTTTGCCGTTCTCATCCAGCTTGAACTTGATCTCTTCCTGCTCGAACTCGATAGCGCCCTTGGAAAACTTCTCTTTTTGAAGAAGCTTGGCGATGTTATTGAGCGTGACCAATTGCTTGCTGTATTGGAGAGCGGGCAAAGCGTCCTCTTTTTTCTGGAAGCCGCTCGAATACTTATCCATATTATCGATCTTGCCTTCGATAGCGGCCTGGGCGGTTTCGTAAGTAAATCTGTATGCGGAATTGATAATGGTTTTACCGAACCAGCTTTCATGGACTTTGCCCTGGGCATCCATCACAAAGACGGCGGAGAAACAAAGCTTATCTTCGTGAGGCTTCAAACTGCAAAGATCATTAGAGAGGACTTCCGGCAACATGGGAATAGTCCGGTCGACTAGGTAAATAGAACAGCCGCGCTTGACCGCTTCCCGATCGAGAGCGGTGCCTTCGCGAACGTAATGGGAAACGTCGGCGATGTGGACGCCGATTTCATAAAGTTGGGTGTTATTTGAAGTGCCTGTGGATTTAGAATGCTTGGAAGTTGAAGCCTGATTAAGACTTGGATTTGCAGATGATAAATTTTGGCCCACATTTAAATTTTCTTTTAAAGAATTTGATTCACCGGCCAAGTTGTTTGAACTTACAGCCCGCGCGTTTTCAATTGAGCCAGGTTGTCCGACACCTTCCGATTTACCCACTACAGTTGACTGTAGTGCTCGAAAAGAGATGGCGTCGTCGAAGTCTTTGGCGTCAAAAGGATCGATTGTGAAAGTCAAAACATCTCGAAAGTCGCGGCGCGCGACAATCTCCTCCTTACTAGTAACTTTCTCTGCCTGACCAATGCTTTCCGCTTCCTTCTCGACAGCTTCGGGAAAACCAACCTCGAATCCGCTTTCCAGAACAATAGATTCCATCTCGACATCATTAACGCCCTTTTTTCCAAGAACGCGAATAACTTTACCTTCTGGCAGTTTATTAGGATCAGTCCACGGAAGCAAAGAAAGATAAACTTTATCGTCTTCCTTAACTTTTTTAGCCTCGTCCCTCGAGAGCAAAATGTTGGTATACATCTTGCGATCGTCAGCCAAAGCCAAGCACTGATTCTTCTCGAACTTGATGACAGCCACATAATTCTTCCGGGCGCGCTCAATGATCGAAACCACTTCACCTTCTCTTTTCTTTTCTCCATCGCGCACCGCCACCTTAACTTTGACTTCAACGGTATCGCCATTCAAAGCGGTTTTCAGCTTGCCAACATCAATATAAATAGAATCTTCCCTTATTTCAGCCCTACTCCTCTTACTGCCGCTCTTTTCCGGTAAATCGACAAAACCGGCCCCTTTCTGGGTCGTGGAAATAATGCCGGTAACGAGAGAGTGCGAGGCTTTCACTGGCACACGATAACATTAAAATGAAGGAATTACAAGGTTTACTCGAGGCCTCGCCTCGAAGAAAATCTTCATTCTTTTTTGAGCACTTTTTTATTCTTTCTTTATCACTTTTTGATACGGATTTTATCTCGGTTTGATAGACTTCATCCAGGACCGCATTTGCCGGCGGCCTGGGGCAAGACCGGACTCGGTATTCCAGTCTCGGGAGTTCGATTCTCCTCGCCGGCTAAGTGAATAGATTTGTTATAAATAGAATTTTGCTTGACAACAGAAATTAATTTGCTAAGATGATTCCAAGGAATACCGAGTCCAATCTTGCTCTAGGTGAGAGACAAAAACCATCCGAAAGGGTGGTTTTTGTTTACTTGGATATGGTTATAGTATTTACTAAAAGTGCTTCTTCTTATCCTTGATCATAACCAGGAAGAAAGCCGGGACGATGAAGAGCGTCAGGAATGAAGAGAGCGAAAGGCCGAAGATAACTGCCCCGCCAAGCGAACGCCAGAGTTCATTGGAGAGAGTGACCGGCAAAATGCCGACGATCGTACAGATGGAAGTGATGAAGATCGCTTCGAGACGGGATTTGCCGGCATCGGCCACCGCGTCCTGGAAGAGAATGCCGCTTTCGATATTGAGATTGATTTTGTCCACCAAGATAATGGCATTTTTGACCACGATACCGAAGAGGGCCAAGATACCGATGAGTCCCGGGAAACTTAGCGGCACATCGAATATTGCCATCCCGATGAAGACGCCGATGAGGGCCAGTGGAATAGGGACAAGGACTATGAGCGCCTTACGGAAAGAATTGAACTGGATGATGAGAGTGGCCACGATAAGGACCAAAGCAATAATCATTGCCCGCAGGACCGAAGCCACCGACTCGGCATTCTGCTCATTCTCGCCACCATAAGAGATGGAATAGCCCGAAGGCAAGTTGTAGCTCTTGAGTTTTTCTTCGAAGCTAGCAAGAACAGCTTGACCATTGGTAGTAGAGTCTACGCCCGATGCGAGAACGATCGTATGTTTCTGGTCGATCCTGGTAATAACATCCACAGCCGGCTTGAGCTCGATCTTGGCCACGTCTTTGAGATAGACCGGCTCCTTGCGGGCATTCAAGATCTGGAGATTTTGGATGGCATAAAGATTGGGGATGGAGTCAGCTGCAAAAGTGGCGATAAGCTTGATCTCCTTCTCCCCCACCACAATCTTGGTCAGCTCCGTGCCGGAAACAGCCGTCCGTAGGACCGAGCCGACAGTAGCGGCATTGAGGTAATTGCGCTCCATGGCCACCGGATCGAGAGTGAAGGTGTATTCCGGAACGGAATCTTTCTGAGAGACATTAACATTGATCACCCCTGGTATAGAAGAAAGAATAGGCTTGAGATCATGAACGATACCGGAGAGACGATCCAGATCGTCACCGGAAACTTGAGCTTGGAAAGCCGCTCCCGCCGGAGGTCCGCCGGCTAGAGTCGAGACATTGAGCTCCAGACCGGAAATATCACTGAGATCGGCCCTGATCTTGTCAGCCAAGGTGTAGGCGGCCATGGAGCGCTCACTCTTGTCTTTGAGGGTCATTGAAATCGAAGCCAAGTTGGTGGCACTAGAGCCGCCGGAGAAATTGCCGGAGTTGGCGCTGGCCGTGCCGATGATAGTCGTCATGTTGGCGATCTCCGGATAGACCAGAAGCCTTTCCTCGACAGCCTTGACCCGAGTGTCGGTCTCGGTCAGGTTAGTGCCAACCGGCGCCCGCATATCGACAAAGACATAGTCGCTATCCTGGATGGGAAAGAAGACACTTTTGACGAAGCCGAGCGGCACCAGAGCGACAGAAAAGATAAAGAGTGCAACAACGCTGCCGAGAACCCAGCGCCTTTTCTTTTGATCTAGAATATAAGTGCGGAAAGCTCTTTCATAAACAGGCAGGAAGCGGTGGAAATCGACGATGCCGTGGATGAGGCGTCCGGCAAAGTTTTCATGCTCGCGGCTGCCCTGCTGGCGAAGCTTCTCCTTGATAAGATCATCACTTTCCCATTCGGCATCCATCTTTTGGCGGTTGGCTTCAAGGACCGGCTTGCCGCGCTTCTCATACCAATAGATGAGATAAACTTCGATCAGAAGGACGATTATTCCTAAAGAAATGGATATCCAGCCACCGGTATAGAAAAGGATTGCGGCTAGGCCGGCCAGGAGGAATTCGACAATGAAGAAGAACTTGCGGGTCAGACGGATCCTTTCCAAAACCGCCGCCAGAGGATGATTGATCATAAGAGCAATGAGGAGCGAAGCAATGAGAGTAATGGATACTGTGATAGGAATCGAGCGCATGTATTGACCGATGATACCGGTGGCGAAAAGCAGAGGCAAAAAAGCCCAGACGGTCGCCAGGGTCGTAGTCAGGAGAACATACTTGAAATCATTCAAGACTAGGAGCACGGCCTCTTCGGGCGTGAACTTGCCGGTATTGATGTATTGCTTGGTAGCCGAAACGACCACAATAGCATCATCGACTAGAAGACCGAGGGAAAGAATCAAAGAGAAAAGCGAGAGGAAGTTGAGCGTAATCCCCAGGGCCGAAAGCATTCCGAAGGTCACGAAGAAGACGAGCGGTATGGCCAGGCCAGCAACCAAGGCTTCCTTGAGACCAACGATAAGGAATAAAATAAGGAAAACAAATAGAACGGTCAGGAGAAAGTCATGGCTCAGCTGGTCGAAGTCTTTACGGACCTCTTTGGCCATGTCCGTGCCGATATCATAGGTAATGCCCGGCGGAAATGAAGCGATCGTTCTTTCAACGGTGGCTTTGGCCTCGTCGACGGTATCGAGGATCGAAGCGCCCTGGCGCTTGACCATGGACAAAGTTATGGAATTTTTGGGAGCCGAGCCGGCGATGGACAGCCTGGAGTAAGTAGTCTTCTTGAGGGCCCTTTCGGAAACATGAGCGATATCGCGAAGGAAAACCGTTCCGCCATCTTCGGTATGGGTAACCGGAACATTGGCGATGTCGGCTATAGTATCGAGCGGCGCATCGGAGCGAATAGGCACGACGAAGCTTCCCGATTCGAAATTGCCGGCTGGTATAGCGGCATTGGCCGCCAAAACCGCCTGATTGGCTTCGGCTACGCTCACTCCGTAAAATGTCAGAAGATCGGGGCGATAAGCGATCTCGTATTGCCTTTCGTCGCCGCCGGAAATCTGGATTTCCCGAACGCCGGATATTTTCTCGAGCTCGGTCTTGATATCCTCGGCGTATTTACGGAGAGTGAAACCGTCGTAGGGACCGGTAATGGCGATGGACCAGATGGGCATGTCATCGAGGGAAATCTCGGTCACGACTGGATCCTCGGCCTGAGTCGAGATTTTGTTCTTGGCATCGCTGACTTTGTCGCGCAAAAGCCGGATAGAATCGTTGATGTCAGCCTTGGCATCAAACTCGACCGTGATGGAAGAGATGGAATTGAAAGAATTGGAAGTCAGCTTGTTGAGGCCCCGCAAGCCGGAAAGCTCGGTCTCGATCTTTCTGGTTACGAATTCCTCGACATCGGTTGGCGAGGCGCCGGGATAAAGAGTGGTGACAATGGCAATAGGGATCTTGATTTCCGGACTGGACTCCCGAGGCAAGGTGAAAAAGGAATAAAGCCCCCAGACGCTTACCATGACAATAAGAAGGATAACCACCCGGAAATTGGTCACGAAATAGTTGAGCCAAGTCTTGCGTAGCTCCGGCTTGAAAACCAAGCGGTCGAGATACTTGCTGTCGGAAGAGTGTTCGTGGTTAGTGGGGGTTTTAGGCATAGTTTAGAACGGAAAAATGAAAAATTAAATATCAAAAATAAAAAATATAAGACATTCTGAGACTGCGATTTTTTTTGATTTTTGATTTTTAATATTTGATTTCTGTATTGTCGATCACTGTTCCACCTCTACGATCTGCCCTTCATCGAGCTCGTAAACCGGTGAAACGATACTCATGTCATCGGTAAGGCCGGAAGTAATCTCGATAAAGTCGCCACTGACCGGACCGAGGATAACAGGGTTCCTCTTGATCTTGGAATCGGCATCAACGGTGAAAACATAAGCGTCGCCCGGGACGATTTTGACATCCTGAATAGGCAGAAGGTAGGCGTTATTCCGGCTCGTCGAGACATTAGTCTTGGCAAGACTGACCGTGACCGGGATAGTCTGACCGATAATGAGACCGGAATTAACCGAATCTAAAACACTGACCGTTACCTCGACTTTGCGATTGGTGGCACTAACGCTCGGAGCAACACTCTCGACCTGACCCTTAACCTTACCTTGGACCAGCACCGACGCCCCTTCCTTGATACGATCAAAATCAACGCCGCTCACATACGCTTTAACTTGAAGCCCCCTGTTCCCCACTACTGTAACCAGAAGTCCACCTGGCGAAGCCAGTTCGCCGACCTCGAGAGGCAGAGCAGCAATCTTGCCGTCGATTGGCGAGCGAACGATCGTCTTTTCCAGTTGAGCCTGGAGATTCTTGACTCCGGCTTCGGCCAAAGAAACTTGGGCGATCGAAGCTCCAGAATATCCAGTTTGGGCGGCTGTCAAAGCCGACTCCGCCCCCGTTAAGGCCTGAGTTGAACCACTAATCGTGCTCCTAGCTCCGGAAACGATTCCCTTCCAGTTGTTAAGGAAAGTTGCGAAGTTGGGCTGGGCATATTTGGCAGCGGTATTCAAACCTTCGGAAATATCAGAAAGAAGCTTGTCGATCAGGGCAAGGTTCTTTTCTGAGAGATTAACAGCAGAAATAAGAGTGTCGGTATCCGAATCAGATGACAGAGCATCCAACGATGATTTCCAAGCCGGCAAAATATCTGTAAGATCGACACGTTCGGAAGTAATCCGATTGCTCAACGCGAGATCGCCGACGAAAGTTACAAGCCGGCTGCCGTTGCCATCGTAATTGTTAAGTAAAGGATCAATCTGGGTATTAACCGCATCGGAAGCTTTGAGATAGGAATCGCGAATTTTATCGAGAGCACTGCTTCGAG